>JAFTUZ010000081.1 GCA_017466005.1 Clostridia bacterium
TGCAAAAAGACGAAAACTTTAATATTGAAGATTACCCAGCGAATGACGAAAACTATAATATTGATGTTATACAAGTCGCTGAAAGTTCGTCAAGACAATTATTCGTTTATACTTATCAACCAAGTGCAAAAACAAAAGATATTCAAGCAACAAGCATAAGTATATCAACGGGAATTAACGATAATTTACACCCATACACTTATACTTTGACTTTGCTAAATTGCTATGGTGTTTTTTATAAGTATAAAGTTGATAATTTTGAGATGTTAGGCGACCAAGTAAGGTATTATGAAATACCCGAAATATTTAGGGCGTATAACAAAGAAATAGACGGAACTACAAGCGACGGGCAAACTATAAGCGAAAAAGCAATACAAGTCGGCAAAAGATTTACGGTCTGCACGATTGGAAATGAGATTTCTTATGGTTGCACGGAAATTGACACGATAGTTGTTGAAAAACAATTTTGTGGCACAATTCGTTATGATAGTGGTTTTTATTTGGTAGCAAATAAACATACGGATAGTCATTATGTTGCTTTTGCGACCGATATTGATATGGATAGATTGATCGAGGTTGAAATGGAATATAAGCAAGTGCATTATAAAAAATGGGAACTTGACTTGATAACACCCGATTTTATCTTTGGCGACGGGTTTGGTGATATAAATTTCAATAGAGATTATGACACCCCGAAAGACCAAGTAACACCAACACACTTGACTATTGACGAAAAACAAGTCGGCGACAATTCTGCAAATATATTCGTGCAAAAATACTCGTGGAAAAGAATACAAAAAATTGACGAATTTTTGGGCGAAGTTCCCGACGATTATAAATCAAAATTTGACGGAATGGAATGGGTTTTGAGATTTGCCGAAACTGACTACACCGACAATACACATATGATTGTTGAATATGAAGAAGGTTGGGAAGTTTTTGATGTAACACTTTTGAGATTTTATTTTGAAAAAGACGGACAATTTTATAATTTAGGTGTTGTTGCTGACAAACAATCTGGTGCAAATGAGCCACTTTGGGAAGTTACCGACACAATGGGAATGTTAAAAACATTGTTAGCGTTGGTTTTGCTTGTGCTTTTAATTGTTGTGTTAGCCCCTATTTTACCAAGCGTTTTAAGTTTTATTTGGAAAGCAATAAAATTTATTTTCAAAGTGATTATTTGGGTTATATCTCTACCTTTTAAGTTGATAAAAGCAATATTTAAGAAACGGGAATAAAAAGGAAAATAAAATTATGAAAAAAAGGAACTATGAAAATGAAAGAGAAAAGCGAAAAGGAAAAATTAAAGAAACAAATAAAATTGATTGAAAAAATCAATAAAGATTTAGTGTTAATGTGTTTTGAAGAAACACCCGAAAATGTAGGACTTGCATTTTTGCGTGTAAAGAGTAATTTGCATAAACTCACAAAGAATATAACGGGTTTTGATATTGCACAATTTATTGCCGAATTTTGTGAGTAAAAATGAGATTAGCGAAAATACGCAATAAGTATTTGTTTAATAGTGATAAACCAAACGGCACACATACATACGCTGTTTATTACGATAAACAAACGAAACAAAATCGTGCTATTGCTCTAACGCATTTATATATTAAAGACGAAAAACGCTTTAAGCAAGTGCGTAAAGGCAATATTATGATTTCAAATTTTAAGGAATTTGAAACCCCAACGGGTGTGCAAAATTATTATTATTCTAAAAACACAAACGGCAAAAAAATAAACCTTAAAGACGCAGATGTTGTCAAGGTTCATAAAAGATATTTGCCGAAAAAACAAGCAGACAAAATGAAAAAGTTTGCAAAACATAATAAAAATTAAAAAAAAGAAACCCGTTGCCTAACTATATGACGACAACGGGTAAAGAAATATAATTTGCTTTCGTTAGTATTATTATATGCAACGGAAACGGAAAAGTCAATAGAAAATAACGAAATTAACGAAAAAGGACGGAAAAATTATGAAAATAATATGTGAAAAATGCTGTAACAAGCAAAATGTGATTAAAAATACATATTGCCCTATATGTGGCAATAATTTAAGCGAACAATTTTTTAAGACGGAACTACAAAAGTCAAAAGAAATTATCGCTAACGAAAAAGAAAAAATGCAACTTATAAACTATTGTTTGCAAGAAAGCGAAAATTGTATATCGCAATCAATAATTGCAACACGCTATAACTATTTGAAAAACAAGTATAACAAAATTGAATATAACAAGATTTAGTGGTGGTGCAGTATGAAGAAAAGATTATTGAATATATTAAAGATCATTATTATATTTGCCGTGCTTTTCTTTGTTGGTTATTTTATATTTACTGCAAA
>JAFTUZ010000082.1 GCA_017466005.1 Clostridia bacterium
GGGCGATGGTTATAAAGTTAGTCCTTTAATTAAATAAATATTAAAAAGGAAATCTTAATGATTTCTTTTTTAATTGTTAAATAATAGACAAATAATTTAATAAATGCTAAAATATTTTAAAGGAGTTATATTTATGGCAGAAAAAATAAAAAAAGAGAAGGTAAAAAAGAAAAAAGATAATACCAAAAAACAAGAAGCTCAACTGTTAAAAAAGCAGTTAAAACAACAAGCAAAAGCACGAGAAAAAGAACTTACAAGAATCCATAATATAGAAATGAGTGCTTTGCGTGAAAACTGGTATAAGTTAGATAATGCTGCTTTAATTTATCCTGCCATAGGTTCATCTCAATTTACTTCTGTGTTTAGAATAAGTGCAGAACTTAAAAATGATGTTAATCCAGAAGTGTTGCAACAAACTTTAGAACAAACAATAAAACGTTTTCCTATATTTAATGTAAGTTTGGCAAATGGTTTGTTTTGGCATTATTTTCAGCCACTTACAAAACCGCATATTATAGAAGAAGAAAAAAATTATCCTTGTAGGCCATTTGTATTAAATAAAAATAATGCAATATTTAGAGTGTTGTATTACAAAAACAAAATCAGTTTTGAAACTTTTCACTCGCTAACCGATGGTGGTGGTGCGTCTCAATTTTTTAACTGTTTACTTGCTACTTATTTAAAAAATATGGGCGTAAAAATACCAGAAACGCCAGAAATATTAAATATACGCGATAAAGCATTGGAAGAAGAGGGAGAAGATGCGTTTAAAATATATGCCGATAAAAATCAGCAGGCTTCAAGAAAAGAAAAGAAGGCATATTTTGTAAAAGACCCTGTTAATCCTATGTCGGTTTTACAACTTATCAAAGGTTCGGCTAGTGTTGGGCAAGTAAAGCAAGTGGCAAAAAGTTATGATGCTACTATAAACGAACTTTTATCTGCTGTATATATTTTAGCAATGCTTAATAATAAAAAAAGATATAAGAGAAATAATAATCCTATAAAATTATCTGTTCCTGTAAATTTACGTAGGCATTTTCCGTCTAAAACATTAAAAAACTTTTCAGCGGTTTTTAATATTGAATTGCCAGTAGAACAAGAAAATGCTGGTTTTGAAAAAATACTAGAATTGGTAAAACAACAAAGTGCTGCAATAGATAAAGATTATTTGTTAAAATTTATTAGCACTAATGTTAAAAGTGAAAGAAACTTTTTTGTTCGTGCTATGCCACTTGTGGTTAAAGATTTTGCATTGCGAATTGCTTATTCGTTTGTGGGTGAGTCTTTGTTTACAAGTACAATTTCAAACTTGGGTGTTATGAAATTACCACAAGAAATAGAAAATGAATTATTATCTTATTATGTTAGCATAGGAGCAACAAAAGTTAATCGTTTTAATTTGGCTGTTGTAAGCCATGGTGATACTATTGAAATGTGTTTTTCAAACAGATTAAAAAGTACCGCTATTATGCGAGATTTCTTTTCGTTTTTGTCTGGGTTGGGTATAGATATAGTTATAGAATCTAACTTTTAAAAGGAGTTTAAAATGAAAACTTGCCCTAATTGTAAGGTGAGTGTAAAAGGTGGAAATTATTGCCCGTTGTGTGGTAAATGTATTGATGAAGAAATTTCTGAAAACAAAAAAACAGGTAATTTTCCCGATTATGCACCAACTTTAGTGGACCATTCTGAATCGGTTTGGAAAATATTATCCAAACTGGCTTTTTGGGGTATTATTGTTTGTATGGCTATAAATTTGTTTTTAAATAAAACAGTAAGTTGGTCGCTTTATGTATTATTTAGTTTATTGTATTTGCATTTAGTTGTATTCCATTCTATTTATAAAAAAATGTCCTTTGCAAATATTATAACTAAAATAGCCATATACACTCCGTGCTTGTTGTTGTTTTTAGAGCTTTATACAGGCTCTTGGGGTTGGGGAATGTGTTATGCTGTACCTTTTTTATGGTTGGCATTAACTATTACAAGTGCTGTTTTAATGATTGCAAACGGTTGGGTTAATTACGAAATGTTTAAACCAACTTTAACAATGGCAATATTATCAACAATATTATTAGGTTTGTTGTTTGGGTTTAAAGAAGTTTTTTGGCCTATATTAATAACATTTTTTGTATGCTGGAGTTTAATTTGTTTTATGTTTATGTTTAGATTTAAAAGAACAGTTAGGTCAATACAAAAAGAATTTAGGCTTTAAAGGGGGATATGTATGGTTTCAAAAAAAGAATTAGAAAGTAAAAATAAAAAATTAAGTTATAAAAGTATAAAAAAACCAGTTTTAAAAAGACACGTTGTAAAAATAAGGCCTAAAAATGAATTTGAATTTGACTATGAAGATTTTACAAAACTTGGATATGACGAGCAAACTGTTTTGTTTAATGCTATTAAAGAAAATTTTGCAAATTTAAGAGATAATGCAGGCTTAATAGCCGGTGCAAGATATCAAGACCTTTTTTATAATAATTTAACCGAACTTTTGGGGCTTGGTGTAACAGGTAATGTTGCGGCAATGGATTATTTATGTTATATATACAAAAAAGGTGTAGAACATTTTTTGCCTATTAATTTAACACGTGCACACGAATGGGGAATGATTGCAATAGCAAATGGTAGTAAACTTTCGGTTGACCGTATGAGATTGTTTTTGGAACCTGTTTATGAATACGTTGTAAATTCTGGTATAGTTGAAGAAATGATTAAGAAAAACAAGTTGCAAGAAGGGGAAGGTATATATTATGTTGCATCTAACTTTGCTAGTATGTATATAGATAGATGTAAGTTAGACCTTTTAACTATGGCAAGAAAAGAACCTGTTGCAACTGATGAGAACTTTAAAAAATACAACTTTGAGGCGTGTAAAATTAGGGACGAAATTTTGCCTGAATTAATTAAATATTTTGTATAAGAAGGTGTAAAAACCTTCTTTTTTATTAAATTGCAATAATTTGTTAATAAGTATGTATATATTTTTTAATTTTTCACATTATATATTTGTAAATAATTTTTGTAATTTATTTTACATAAAAAATTATAAAATACAATATGGTGGAAAAAATGAAAGATATAAGTAAGATAAAAAGTAGTGGTATAATAAGGCGAGTAGATGAGTTGGGGCGTGTGGTTGTGCCTAAAGAAATTAGAAATAGTTTGCGTATTTTTGTTGGTACACAACTTGAGATTTTAAGAGGGGAAAATGATGAAATTATACTTAAAAAATCAAGTAGAATTAAATCTATTATGGATATTGCAAAATTATGTGTAAAAAGTTTACAGCAAGAAAACACTTTGGTTTTACTAACGGATACTCAATCTGTATTGTGTGCTGAAGGCGAAAACAAAAAGCAAGTTATAAGCAAAAATTTAACAGATGATTATTTAAATTTTATATTAAATAATCAAGATATGGTTTTAGAAAAAAATTTTATTATTCCTATTACAGATGGTGAATTTAAGAAATATTCAAATCAGGCTATTTTTATAATAAAAACAAATGGAGATGTTGTAGGTTCGCTTATGGTTTTTTCTAATGAAAAAGATTTTAAATATGTAAAATCTATTAAAAATTTTATACAATTATTTTTAGAAGAATAATAAAAAAACAGCAAATTTATTGCTGTTTTTTATTTTAATTAGTTATTATCTGCTAATTTTTTAAGTTTATTGTATAACAATTCGCTATCTTGTTTTGCTTTTTCTAATAATGCTTGTGCTTGCTCTGGGTTCTTTTTAAATAGGTTAGAGAATCGGCGTTCCTTTTTAGCAAATTCTATAAAGTCGGCAGTTGGCTCGGGAGAATCTAAAGTAAGTTTTTTAGTAAGTGGGTGATATCTAAATAAATGCCAATAACCACTTTGAACTGCTTCACGCATTGTTTTCATACCTTGCGACATATCTATACCGTGGTTGATACAAGTAGAGTAAGCGATTATTAACGAAACACCATCATATTCACAGGCTTCTTTTATAGCGTTTAAACTTTGAACCATATTGGCACCCATTGCAATTTGTGCAACATAAACATCTGGGTAAGAAAGTGCCATAAGCCCAAGGTTTTTCTTGCTTGTTCTTTTTCCGTCATCTGCAAATTTAGCAACGGCTCCAGCAGGGGTGGCTTTACTTGCTTGTCCGCCGGTGTTACTATAAACTTGACTATCTAAAACTAAAATGTTTACGTTTTTACCACTAGCAAGAACGTGGTCTAGTCCGCCATAACCAATATCGTATGCCCAACCATCTCCACCAATAATCCAAACGGTTTTATCGTTAAGGTCGTCTTCTAAATTTTTCATTATATATTTAATAGCGTCACCACCTTCGTCTGTGGTGTAACTTAATGAATGTAATTTTTCTACAAATTGGTTATATAAAGCATTACTAGCTTCTGTGCTTTCGTCTAAATTTTGTGCGTTAAACCAATCTTCAACAAGTGGTTTTAGGTCTGGTTCGTTATCTGCAACAATTTGTAAATATTTTGCAACTTCTGCCTTTTTAACATCTAAAGAGATTCTGTAACCTAAACCAAACTCGGCATTATCTTCAAATAAACTGTTTGCCCAAGCAGGTCCTGTAAAACTATGCTCGTCTGCTGTGTATGGGCAACTAGGGAAACTACCACCATAAATACTACTACAACCAGTGGCGTTTGCAATAAGTAAATATTTGCCGTATAATTGGGTTAATAATTTAATATAAGGTGTTTCTCCACAACCAGCACAAGCCCCACTAAATTGGAAGTGTGTTGGTAAAAACTGACTACCTTTTAAAGTATATTTGTTAAATGGTTGATCGTGTAGGCTACTATAAATATTTGAATAATATTCTGCAAACTTCCAGTTTTCTTGTTGTTCAACAATTTGTTGGTCGCCTTCTTTCATTTCTAGGGCTTTTTGTTTGGCAGGGCAAACATTTGCACAACTTCCACAACCGGTACAATCTAGTGGGCTAATTTGCAAACGAAATTTTAAATCGTTCATTCCCATTGCTGGTATTGTTTCAAAAGTGCCAGGTGCATATTTTTCATCAACTGTTGTAAGTAAAACTGGTTTAATTGCACCATGTGGGCAAACAAAACTACACATATTACATTGAATACAGTTTTCTTTTATCCAACATGGTATATTTGTTGCAACACCACGTTTTTCAAGTCTGGCAGTTCCAATAGGGGTGTGGCCATCTGGGTTAAATGCGCTTACAGGGATTTTATCTCCTTTAAGTTCGGTAATTGGTTTCATAATATTGTTATAAAACTTTCTGTCGTACGACAATTTAGTGTCGTTAGCCATATAACTGGTTGTAATTTTACTTTCAGCATTTTTCCAAGAATCAGGAATGTTTATTTTAATAATTTGCTGACCACCGGCATCTATTGCTTGGTAGTTTTTTTGTACAACTTCTTCACCGGCTTTGCCGTAAGATTTTAAAGCGGCATCTTTCATAGCGGTTACTGCATTTTCATAAGGAATAATATTGCTTAATCTAAAGAATGCTGATTGCATTATTGTATTAATTTTTCCACGCAAGCCAAGTTCGTTTGCAATTTTTTGTGCGTTTATTATATAAAAGCTAATATTTTTATTTGCTAATTCACGTTTAAATGTTGCAGGAAGTTTTTCTTCTATTTCGTTTTCTTCCCAGTCACAATTTAATAAAAGTGTTCCGCCATTTCTTAATTTAGGTAAAAAGTCGTATTTGCCTATATATCTTGCATTATGGCAAGCAATAAAGTCGGCAACATCAATTTCATAAGGTGCTGATATAAACTCTTTTCCAAAACGTAGGTGAGATATAGTAACGCTACCACTTTTTTTACTATCGTAAACAAAATAGCCTTGTGCGTAAAGGTCGGTTAAATCACCAATAATTTTTATGGTGTTTTTATTTGCACTAACTGTTCCATCACTTCCTAAGCCGTAAAACATACATTGTGTACTTTTAGATTGTAAAGTAAATTCTGGTAAAGGCAGGCTGGTGTTTGTAACATCATCATTAATTCCAACGGTAAAGTTGCGTTTTCCGTTTTTTGTGCAGTTTTGTATTACAGCCAAGGCACAAGCAGGAGTAAAGTCTTTACCACCAATACCATATCTTCCGTTTAAAACAGGTATGTTAATATTAGATTCAAGTAAGGCAGTGCATACGTCTAAATAAAGTGGTTCTCCAACCGAACCGCCTTCTTTTGTGCGGTCTAGAACGGTAATGGTTTTAACGGTTTTAGGTAATGTGTTTATAAAGTCTTTAGTATAAAATGGGCGGTATAATGTTACATTTATCAAACCAACTTTAATTTTGCTGTTTTGATTGCAAATATCTATAACGCTTTCTAAAGTTTCGGTACCGCTACCCATAGCAACTATAACGCGTTCGGCATCTGGTGCACCATAGTAGGTAAATGGTGCGTATTTTCTGCCTGTAAGTTTTGCGTATTCTTCACAAGCATTTTTAAAATGTTTTCCAACAGCTTGATAATATTGTTCACTTGCTTCACGGTTTTGGAAATAAACATCTGGGTTTTGTGCTGTTCCGTATTGTTTAGGATTAAATGGGTTTAAAGCGCGCTTTTTAAATTCCTGAATTTTTTCAAATGGAATAAGTTTTGCAATTTCTTCATTTTCTAAAACTTCTATTTTATTTATTTCGTGTGATGTTCTAAATCCATCAAAAAAGTGTAAAACAGGAAGGCTTGAGTTAAGTGTGGTTATCATAGAAATTGTTGCAAGGTCAAAACATTCTTGTACGTTTTTAGAACAAATAAATGTAAAGCCAGTTTGCCTACAAGCCATAACATCGCTATGGTCACCAAAAATAGATAATGCGTGTGTTGCAAGTGCACGTGCAGAAACATTAAATACGCAAGGTAAAAGTTCCCCAGCAATTTTATACATATTTGGAATCATAAGCAATAAACCTTGGCTTGCGGTAAATGTTGTGGTAAGGCTACCTGTAAGTAAAGAACCGTGAAGGGCACCAGCAGCACCGCCTTCGCTTTGCATTTCAACAATTTTCATTTTGTTACCAAAAATATTTTCTTTACCTTTGGCACTCCATTCATCACAGGCTTCTGCCATAGGTGAACTTGGGGTAATAGGGTATATTATTGCAACTTCGTTAGTTGCGTAAGTACTTAAAGCTGCGGCTGTGTTGCCGTCTATTGTCATTTTTTTCAAATTCAACACCTCATTTTTTAGATTATGGAAATATTATAACCTTGCTGTAATTTTAAGTCAAACAAATAACTAATAAAATAATGACAAATTATTTATTAAATGTTATAATTTAAAATAGTTTTTAAAACAAAAATAAATAAAAAACTGCAATTTTATATAAATTTTTAATTAAAATTAAAGTATTTAGGAGTTTTTATGAAAAGAATTAAAATGATTGTGCAATATAAAGGAACTAATTATTCTGGCTGGCAAAAACAAAAAAATTCAAATTCTATTCAAGAAGAAATTGAAAAAGCAATTTTTTTGGCACTTTATGAAACGGTTGAAGTAGTGGGTAGTGGGCGTACTGATGCGGGAGTGCACGCAGTTGCGCAGGTTTGCCATTTTGATACAAACACAAAAATTGCCCCAAATAAACTTTTTGCAGTAATAAATAAATTTTTGCCAAATGATATAAAAATATTACAAAGCGAGCAGGTTGATGATGAGTTTAATGCAAGGTTTTCGGCAAAGCAAAAAACTTATGAATATCATTTTTATTCATCTGAACTAGAATTACCACTTTTAAAGGATTATTGTGCAAAAGTAAGAACGGATTTTGATTTTGAGTTGGCATTAAAAGCATGTAGTTATTTTGTGGGCGAGTATGATTTTAAGGCATTTTGTAGTGCGGGGGCGCAAGTAAAAAGCACTGTAAGAACTATTTATAATATATCGCTTGCATATTTACCTAATGGAACTTATTGCTTATCTGTTACGGGAAATGGCTTTTTATATAATATGGTTAGAATTATTGCGGGAACAATTATAGAAGTTGGTTGTGGTAAAATAAATCCAGATAAAATACCAGAAATAATTTTATCAAAAAACCGTGAAAATGCTGGTAAAACAGCGCCTGCTTGTGGCTTGTTTTTGAAAAATGTTGATTACAATGTTTGATTTTATCTATTTTTTATGTTATATTGTGTAAAACATTAAGTGCCAAATTTAATGTTTTATATCCTAAAATAGTTTGAACAAAAATTACTTTAGACAAATTTTAGCTAAAAAAGAGGTAAGTATGGAAGCAATAATTTTATGTGGGGGACTTGGAACAAGATTAAGAAGTGTTGTAAGTGAAGTTCCTAAAAGTATGGCACCTATAAACGGAAAGCCATTTATGCAATATCAGTTAGATAAATTGGCAGATGCAGGGGTAGATTCGGTTGTGTTTGCTGTTGGGTATAAAAAGGAAATTATAAAAGATTATTTTGGTGATGAATACAGGGGAATGAGCCTTAAATATTCTGAAGAAGATGAACCACTTTTAACCGGTGGTGCTATAAAGCAGGCATTAAAACTTATAAATGGTAATTGTGCTATTGTTGTGAATGGCGATAATTATGTAGATATAGATTATAATGAAATGTATGAACAACATATTGCTACAGGTGTTGTGGCAACCGTTGCGGTAAAACCAATGGAAAATTTTGATAGATATGGTAATGTTATAGTAGAAAATGGCATTATACAAAAATTTATTGAAAAAGAACCTACCGAAAAAGGCTTGATTAATATTGGTTTTTATGTATTAAATAAAAATGTTTTTGATAATATGGGCTTTGGTGATAAATTTTCTGTAGAAAAAGAATTTTTTACAGCATATGCTGGTAAATTGCCTATGGGAGCATATATTTATGATGGGTATTTTATAGATATTGGCTTGCCTGATGATTATTTTGCGTTTCAAAATTATATTAAAAATGATGCTGAATAATTTAATAAAAATCGCATTTTTTTGCGATTTTTATTTTTTATATATTTTCTGTGCAATAATTTAATTATTTATTTGCTATTTTGGTAAAGATAAGATAATATTGTTTTGAGTGGAGGTGTGTATGGATAATTCAACTATATTAGAAATTGTTTTGTTATCTGTGTATGGTGTAATTATTTCGGCTATTGTAATTGGGGGTATAATTTTTATATCTTTGATAATAAAATGGGTGTTGCTTTCTAAAAATTCTAAATTAAGTAAAACCCCTATAAATAGCGGTGTTGATGGCTTAAATGCTGGGCAAACTTTGCTTGCAAACGAGAATTTGGAAGGTGTAGAAATAAAAAAAGTTGGCTGGTTTAAGGGCTTGATTTTTGGAAACTTTTATTCTAAAAACAAAAAAACCATATTTTTAAAAGAAAAATGTTTAAACAACTCATCGGTTTTAAGTGTTGCAACTGTTGGTAAAAAAGTGGCAAATGCTGCTATGTTTAAAGAAAATAATAAACCAATAAAAATTAATTTAGTTGTAGAAAAAATTTTTTTTGGTTTACAAATGTTATTTATACCACTTTTGGCAGTGGGGGCTATAATAGATGTTATTTTGTATGGTAATTTTTCTTGGCTTACAATGTATATTGCCGCTGCAGAATTTGTGTTTTATTCGCTTGGATTTATTGTTTTGTTATGTTTTTCTTGTGTACATACAAAGTCTTCTAAAAAATCAAAAGAAATGCTTTTGCAAAGCCAAATAGTAGATGAAAATGAAAGTAATTTAGTAAAAAAAGCGTGTAAAATAGAAACCGTAAATTATTTTATAAACTATCTTTTGGCTCCGCTATTTGCAATTAAATTTGTGTTTGCATTTATTGGTTTGTTGTTTAAAAAGAAAAATAAAAATTAAAGTAAAAAACAACCTTTGAAAAAAGGTTGTTTTTTATTGTATTATTGTGTTGAAAATTTGAATTTTTGGTTGACTTGAACGGTGTTATTAGATATAATTATATCTAGTCTTTAAAATGCTTTTATTTTGGACATAATTTTTTAAAGATTGTCTAATTTTTAAAAGACGATTAATTTTGCGCTTCCGTAGCTCAGCTGGATAGAGCAATGCCCTCCTAAGGCAGAGGTCAGCCGTTCGAATCGGCTCGGGAGCACCATTATTTTTTGTCCTTAAAAATTTTGTAAAAAAATGGGAAAAATTTGTAAATTAAAGGTTATTTTTAGAAATTAGGCAAAAGATAAAAATATGGAGAAACAAAGTATGAAGAAAGTTAGGTCATTTTTACTTGCAATAATGGTTATATTTGCATCAGTATTTATGGTGTCGTGTGGGGAAGATAAAACTATTCCTGTAGATGCGGTGGAGCTTAATCACGTGTCATATACTATGGTTGTGGGTTCTTCATTTACTTTGGAAGCGTCTGTTGTGCCTGTCGAGGCTACCGATAAAGAGGTTAAGTTTAGAAGTAATGATACTAGCATAGCAGTTGTTTCTTCTACGGGGCTTGTGCGTGCTGTTGGCGTGGGTGTAACACAAATTTTTGTTGCATCTAACGATGGTAAATTGGAAGAAAACTGTCTGGTGCAGGTTGTTGCGGAAGGGCAAAAACTAGATACACCATTTGGCCTTATTTATGATAAAAACACCAACGAACTTGTTTGGCAAGCTGTTAGTGGTAGTATAAACAACTACGTGGCTTCTTATGAGTTAGAATTGGTTTGTGATGGCTCTACAAAAACTTATACTTGCTTAACAACATCTTTTGGAAATGAAGATAAAGATAGTGATGGAATTATAAGTGATAGCGAAAAAGTTATTCCTACTGGAAAAGAATGTAGGGTAAGAGTTAAGGCTAAAGGTGATAGCACTTATTACACCGATTCTGATTATTCTTCTGTTTACAGTTTTACTATACAACCGTCTCCTTCAGAAAACCCTGTAATTAACGATAATAAAATAATTGTTCCTTCAGTGGAAGGTGTGTTACTTAGTCAGTACAATTTGGTAGTAGAAAACAATAATGATGGTGTAATTAGTCAGATTACACAAGAAGAAAAAAATAAATTTACTTTGCCTTACGAATTGATTATAGGCAACAAAAATTATATTGCGTGGGATATTCCAGAAAATTTATCTGTGGGTACATATTCATACAAGGTTAACGTAAAAGGTGATGAATCTAGAAATGTTTACAATTCTGTGTATGTACAAAGTGAATCTACAATTACAAAATTAGCAGCTCCTACAAACTTAACAATTAACAGTAATGTAATTAGTTGGCGTGCTGTAAGAGATGCTAGTGGGTATGTTATTTCGGTTGTTTTAGATGAAACGGAAGTGTATGATATTACTGTTGGTACTGATAAAACAGAATATACATTTACAGCAAATGAAATAGTGGAATTTAATAAATATGCAAACTATTTAGTATATTTAACAACCCTAGGTAATGGTATTACAACATTAACTAGTGTAAGAAGTGAAGATTGTGCTACACAAAAACTAGATACTCCTGTAATAAAATCATTTACAAATTACAGCGATTCTTACTATAAATTGCAATGGGACGTTGTGCCAAATGCTGCTGGTTATAGTGTTTATTTAAACAATGTTTGTATAGGTAACGATATATCTTCAAACTCTTTGGAATTCCAAAAATCAGCATTTAATGTTGGAACAAATATGTTGCAAGTTATGGCAACAACCACCAGAAAAAACTTTACTAATAGTGAAAAAAGTTCAGTGTTTACCGTAACTAAATTGGTAACTCCAAGTTTATACACATCTAACGGTGTGCCTACTTGGTCGGCAGTTAATGGTGTGGATACTTACACATTAAAATTAAGAAGCGCTGTTACTGGCGATAAACAATTTGACTTTGCAAGTTCAGATTTAACTTACGAATTGGGCTCGGATTATCCAGCAGGTGAATATGTATTATCTATAGTTGCAAAAGGTGATAATTCTTCTATTATAGAAAGTGAATCTTCTGCAGAAATAGTATTTACAAAAATGGCAACACCTACTAATTTTAGAATTGGCGATGATATGCTTAAATGGGATTCTGTAGATGTTGCTTCAAGATATCAAATAGAAATTACACAAATTAACAACAATCAAAAAACTTATATTGTGGCTGAAGGTACTTCGTATGATATAACTCAATATTTAAGTAGTAATGCTTACGGTAATTATGCGTTTAAAATTCGTTCTTACGGATTGGCTTCTACACAAATAAACAACACAACTTCAGAATTTACATCTTCTATAAATGAGTTTAAGTTAGGTACTCCGGAAAATTTAAGGATTGAAAATGGTAAAGTTGCTTGTAACGCTTTGGATTATACTGAACTTGGTATAAGTTCTGATTTGATTAAGTACAGATTTAAAATTGGTTCATCAGAAAACACAACAC
>JAFTUZ010000083.1 GCA_017466005.1 Clostridia bacterium
ATGAAAGCTCTTCTTATGTTAGTTCTCTAGTTTTTACAACCTCTAAATTATTAAGCATCAATTTTCCTAAAGAGATGCGCATTAAACCTACAACTGTTTTATTAACAGCTTTAAACATTCTTCTTACCTGACGATTTTTACCTTCGTGAATAGTAATTTTTATTCTAGTTTCGCCATTTTCGGTATCCAACTTTTCAACAGTGGCACGGCTGGTTATAAAATCACCTATATTAACACCATCACGTAATTGTTGCAATTCTTTTTCTGATATATCGCCTTTTATGGTTGCCACATAAGTTTTTCCAAACTCGTAACTTGGGTGCATCAATTTTTGTGCCAAATCACCATCATTTGTAAGCAGTAAAAGACCCGAAGTATTATAATCGAGCCTTCCTACCGGATATATTCTTTTGTTTGTTTCTGGCATTAAATCCATAACAGTTTTTCTACCTTGCGGGTCTGAAACAGAAGTAATATATCCCACCGGTTTATTTAACATATAGTAAACCATTTCGCCTTTTAATCTAATTGGTTTACCATCAACTACAACAATATCTGTTTGTGGATTAACTTGTACCCCTAATTTTTTAACCACTTTAGCATTTATTCTTACTCTGCCTTGTTCTATTATTTCATCGCAATGCCTTCTAGATGCTACTCCACAAGAAGCCATAAATCTATTAAGTCGCATATGTAAAAACCTCGTTTCATTAAATTAAGCATTCCAGTTGTCTAAAATATCTTTAACCTTATCTTTTATCAACTTGGAATCTACTGCTTCCATTGTATATATTTTTTCAGAAAAAATCAAGTGTTTACCGGCATAAACTTCTACTTTTCCTATTTCTTGGTCTTTTTCAACAGGTGCTGTAACCATTGGTTTTAAGTCTATAACAATATTAATATTGCTTTCTTCTTGTTTACTTAATGGCAAGCTTAAACCTTTTTGACTATAAGTTCCAACATATTCTTTAACACCATTTTCTACAGGAACATTATCCATACTTTGATATGGTGGTAAAATTTCACACATACTAAAATTTTCAAAACCTAATTCTAATAATTCTTGGCTTTCTTCAAACATTGGCCCACAATTAAACACTACACTAACCAGTTTTAAATTATCACGTTCACAAGCCGAAACAAGACATCTACCAGCATCATCTGTAAAACCAGTTTTTACACCAATACAACCATCTAATTTACTTAATAATTTATTTTTATTAAGCAACAATCTTTTACTTTCTCCTTCGCCAATAGTTATACTTTTAGTGGATACTATTTTGGCAAAATCTTTATTACTTAACGCATAAGATGTTATTAAAGCCAAATCTTTTGCAGTTGTGTAATGCCCTTTTGCATCTAAACCATGCGGATTTTTAAAACTAGAATTTTCAGCCCCACATTCTTTTGCTTTTTCGTCCATCATTTTACAAAAGTTTTCTAATGTTCCGCCAGTATGTAATGCAAGTGCTGTTGCTGCATCGTTACCACTTCGCAACATTAATCCATACAAAAGTTCACGCACTGTTAATTGTTCACCAGTTCTTAAATAAATACTTGTACCTTCTACTCCAACAGCCTTACTATCTATTTTTACAACTTCATCTAAATTTTCACAATTATCTATAACAGTAATTGCTGTTACTATTTTAGTAGTGCTAGCCATAGGTAGTTGTTGGTTTGCATTTTTTTCATATAAAACACGGCCAGTTTTAGCATCAAGCATAATAGCACTTTTTGCAGATGAAGAATAATTTATTTTAGTATTCAAAACTTCAGTTTCTGCCAAATTTTTGGTATTATCTAAACCAATATTTGTTATTGGTGGATTAGATAATGATTTCTTTTCTATAACAACTTCTTGTTCATCATATACAGCATTTGCCGTATCTTGTGTAACTACTGGTATTAAATCTTGTATTGGCACATTTGTAGATAACATTAAAGCACTGCTAATTGCAGTTAAAAAACCTAATTTTTTTAACATTTTTATTCTCCCTTTTTCTCTAATTTAGTTTTTTTAACTTCATTTTTTATTTTTTCTAAACCTTGCTTACCTTTATTGTTAACAAAATCTTTTAATGTTGTAGATATATTTTTAGCAATTTCTGCAAAAGCATTTTCATTTTCTATTGTTATCATTTCACAACCAGTTTTACGCACCACCAAAAAGCCAATAGGTGTTGCCGAAAAACCAGAACTAGCACCGCCAGCAAAAGGCATTGCACCTTTTCTAAATTTTCCGTTATACTCGCCACCGCCAGCAACATATCCAACAGTTAGTTTTACAATAGGAAAAATAGTGTCGCCATTTTCTGTTTTAACAGGTTTAGCCACCACATCATCAACATTTAAAACATTTTTTAAATTTGAAATAGAATTTTCCATTAACTCTATTATTGATTTAGATTGATTTAAATTTTTCATATCTTCTCCTTACTTTTATAAATTGTTTAATGGTTAATGCAAAGCAATACACTATTTGAAATGGAACAATTAAAATACCCAAATAGCCTGAAAGTTTAAGTTTATTTTCATCATTATTCGTTTCGGTATCTATATTAGATGGAAAAGCACCTTTTCTTTCTTTTAGCATTTGCAGCAAACTGTAAATAACAGAATACCAAACCCCACCGTAATAAGCAGAACTAAACGCATTATTTTTTTCGCCAACACTAAAAAATAAAGAAAGCTCGTTAATCTTTACACTTAAAAATAAATTCTTTATAAGTAGCCCTGTAAAAATAGATTTTGCATCAAAATACTTAACTTCTTTTTCATTGTTTTTTCTAGTGTGCCTAATAATTTTAATTGCATCTTTTTGAAGTTGTATCTGAAAACTTGCCAAAGGTATTATCCCAAAAAGTGTAATAGAAATTGCACCTAAATTTTTTAAAGCATTTATATAAAACCTTAATTGAAAAAACAATGGAAAAACTAAAATTATAAACAAAACTACTAAAACAATTAATGCTATAACAAACCATTCCATATGCTTTAGATTTTGAAAAAAAAAATAAAAAAATGCACGTTTTTTGTGCATTTCTGTTTAAATATTTTGTCTTTTTTTGTAATAATATGTACTTTTACTATTTTGTAAAATTTTGCTTTATAAAAACCAAACTATTCGCAAAATGGTAGTACTATTTAATTGCATAGCATTTAAGCACCATTCTCCACAGCGGTTTGTTCTGCTTCTGGTTTTATTTCCGCTTCTTTTAATGCTTGTTTTGTTCGTTTTAAAATTTCTTCTGATTCTGCCAGTAATTCTTCATCAGTTTTACCTGTTGGCATAAGTTCTTCTTTTGTTCTTTCAACTGGCTTTTCCGCTTCCATAGATACTTCATATTCATTATATAAAGAATCTTTAGGTGTGCCACTAATAACTTTAATTTGTTCTAACAATTCATCATAATCTGGCAAGTCTTCAATACTCTGTAATTCAAACTTTTTCAAAAACTCGTCTGTTGTTCCAAACATAAGTGGCTTACCAACAACATCTTTACGCCCAACAACTTCTATTAGTTTATGGGTTAACAAAATTTGCACAGCATAATCACTTGCCACACCACGAATATTTTCTATTTCAAGCCTTGTTATTGGTTGTTTATATGCAATAATTGCAATAGTTTCTAGTGCCGCTTTTGTTAATGCCCTTTCTCGTATTGGATTTAAAACATTTGCTATTTCTTCTGCATATTTTGGGTTAGATGCTAATTGTGCTTTGTTTTTAAAAGTAATAACTTGTATTGGGCTGTCTTCTTCCCTTTCTTCTTTTAAAAGTTCTACTGCTTCCTTTACTTTTTCAACTTTAATTTCTAGTTTTTCTGCAATTTCATCTAACGAAACAGCATTCCCCGCAACAAACAAAATTGCCTCAATTGTTTTCGCCAGTTCTTTCTTGTTCATTTAATTTATCCTCCCTTAAAATAATGTTTATCTCACCAAAAACTTCACTTTGTTCTGCACTAGCAAACTGTGCTTTTAAAAGTTCCAGCATTGCCTGAAAGGTTGTTATAATTTCTCCCCTAGTAAAATCACCTTGAAAGAAATCATTAAACCTAATTTTTTTGCGGTCTGTAAGCATAGAACGCATATTAACAATAGAATCCGCCAAAGTAAAACGGTCTTTTTGTATTTGCCTTTCATTAGATGTTGGGTTTGCCTTTTTCTCGGCTACAAGCATTAATTTAGAAAAAGCATCAACCAAACCTTGCATATTCATATTTTTTAATACAACACGATAGTCATTTGCCGATTTATCTGGCTCTTTGTAAAAGTGGTCATTATTTTCCATAGTAGCCAAATTGGCACTTGCATCTTTAAATAATTTATAAATTTGCAAACGTTTTTTAAGCCAAACTTCTGGGTCTTCTTCGTCCTCAATTCCGCCTTCTTCATCTTCGCAAGGAAGTAAGTTATGTGCTTTTATTTCTAATAATTTACTTGCTATTACAACAAATTCACTTTCTTGTTCCATATTTTTAAAAGGCATAGACTGCATATATTTTATAAATTGCTCTGTTAAATCTGCAAGCCTAATTTCCATAATATCAAGTTTGGTGCTTTTTATCATTTCTAGTAAAACATCTAATGGGCCTTCTTGGTCGCCTAACTGAAACACCACATTTGCTTCTTCAAGTGTTGGTAAAATATAGCCATTCCCAAGCAGTTCTTTTTCTCGCCTTTCCAACTCTTCATCAGACATAACATTGCTATTCTGCACAGCTATATTTTCTACCGAAGTTTCAATTTCTACCGTATTATTGCCTGGAATAACATCTATTTCTATTGGAGTATCATTTTGTACTTCTATTTCTATTTCAATATTTAAAACATCTTCTTCCATTAGTATCTCCTAACTAAAAATCAATAAAACTAAATCAAATAATGGGTAAAAAGTTATAGATAAAAAGCCATTAATTACCCAATCACTTAAAGGTGTTAAAATAAATATAAGCAAAAATATTATACCATATTGTTGCATAAACCTTTCAAATTTGTTGTATGGTTGTAAAAATGCATTAACAAAATTAAATCCGTCCAACGGATAAATTGGTATAAAGTTGAATACTGCAAGTACAAAATTTAATATAGCAGTGTAAGATAGTAGCATTTGCAAGAAAAAGTAAAAACCTACACTTGCATCTAAAAACATTACCGACAAAGTATAAAAAATAGTAAATATAATTCCTAAAATTATATTGGTTACAACACCTGCTAACGAAACGCAAATTTGCCCTTTTCGCATATTTCTAAAACGCAACGAATTTACAGGCACACCTTTTGCCCAACCAAAGCCAAAAACTATTAAACATATAGCACCAATTGGGTCAAAATGTGCCTTTGGATTAAACGTCATACGGCCAGAAAGTTTTGCGGTATCATCTCCCATTTTATATGCCACAAACGCATGGGCAAATTCGTGTGGGATAATTGCAATCATAACAGCAATCAACCAAGCAACTAGCATTATAATCATCATAGTTGTTGATAAATCAGTAAATAATATATCTATAATTCCCAAAGCATAAACCTCATAATAAAATTAAATTTATTCAATTATAGCAAAACCTTAATAAAAAATCAATCAAAATGCAACCTATAAAATTCTATAATCTTGCTTTTAAACATATAATATGCTATGAAACTAAAAGCAATGAAACACGGCTCTACAATTTTATCAATTATTATAATTGCCTTAATTTTAGCCCTAGTTATCAATCCAGAAATTTATATGCAATCTACCTTAAAAGGGATTTTGGTTTGGGCAACAGCAGTGTTACCCGCATTATTCCCCTTTTTCTTTTTAACCAAAATATTAACACAATTAGGGCTTGTTGAAAAATTGGCAATGCTTTTTGAGCCATTTACTAAAAAAGTTTTTAACGCACCCGGTATTGCTAGTTACGTGTTTTTAATGAGCGTTATTTCTGGCTATCCGGTTGGCGCAAAACTTACAAGCGAACTTTACGAAAACCAAGCAATAACACGCACGCAAGCGGTACGAATGTGCTCTTTTTGTTCCACATCTGGCCCCCTTTTTATAATAGGAACTGTTGGAATAGAAGCGTTTGGACACAAAGGTATGGGTGTTGTAATGCTAATTGCACACATATTGGGCGCAGTTGTAAATGGAATTGTTTTTAGATTTTACAAACGAAAAGAAAACGAAACAATAAACTACACACCAACAAAAGCACCAATTGGTAATATACTTTCCAACACTATTCACGATTCGGTTATGTCTATTTTAATTGTTGGCGGATATATTGCCCTATTTTTTATGATTATAGATGTTTTAACAAACTTCCACATTTTAACAATTATTGCTAATTTATTTAGTTCTATACTAGGCGTTTTAGGTTTACCCACACAATTTATCACAGGTATCACAATCGGAATTATAGAAGTTACACGTGGTTGCCTAGAATTGGCACAAAATTGCACCGATTATAAAATAGCAACCATACTAGCAACGGGTTTGATTTCTTGGGGTGGCATTTCAATACATTTTCAGGCAATAACTTTTTTAAAAAAATGTGAAATTAAAACAGGTTTTTATATGTTTCAAAAACTCTGCCATTGCGTGTTTTCTATGCTGGTTTGTTGGTTACTACTTTTTGTTATTCCAATATAAATAAAACAAAGCTTATAGCCTTGTTTTACATAGTTAAAAATTGTTCTTTATTAACTCTTTGCTGTCGTTTTTCCATTCCTAAATTAATACCATCTTCTATTTCTTTTGATGTAAAAACTATATCCGAACAAGTATTTAATTTATAATTTGTATTAGCCTTATACTTATAAAGTTTAGAACTCGTGCTTTTTGTAAATTCTTTTTTAATTAAATCTATGTATTCATCCAATGAACAATTTATACAATCACGAGCAGATATTAACTTCATATTATCATAAGTGTTTTGCAAAGTAGGCTCTAATTTTTCCCACTCTTTTTCCATTATAAAATCACCACTAATAATCTGAACATCGCTAATACCTAAATTATTTTTATCATCAAAACTTGAAATTAATTTTGCTATAATACAAGTTTTCATTGCCATTGTTTGCTCTTTACTACTTTCTTCAAATCTATACTCTGGTTCTGGAATATAAATACCAAACTTACCATCCAAATTAGAAACAGCCCTTGCCTGATAAAAATATGGCGTTACAAACAATTCTCGTTTATATGCTAATTTATCTTCCGCAAAAAAACTTACTGGCGCAACAACCGAATTTTCAATTTTGTTAAAATGTTTTAACAAATCCGCCTCTTTTTTCATTCTTCCGAATTCCAAATAAGGCGAACCTACCAAAACAGTTTTATAATTATTATCATTTTTTAAAACATAAATTGTAGAATAATAACCAAAATTTATAAATTTCATTTTTAATTTATTATAAGGAATATTATTTTCTTTTGCATATTTCTTTTTAAAATTTTTTAAAAAATAATGAGTTTTAAAATAATCTAATAAAAATTGGTTTTTGTATAATAAATAAGCAGAATATTCCAGATTCTTTTCCATTCCAAGTTTTTCATTCATCTTTTCACCTTAATATAATAATTTATAATAAATTATATCACTTAAAACTTAAAATTTCAATACTAAATAAAAAAACCACACTAGGTGGCTTTTATTATTCATTGTCATAAAAATCAAGCAAACGGTCTTGTAATTCTTGATTATAAAAACGAATACTTTTTATTGGAGATAAAAGATAATTTAAACTTATTAAAAGTGCATTCATAATTTTTAAATTACCCAATTCTATACTTTCTATAGTTGCATCTATTGTAATATTAATTTCATCTTTTCTATCATCTTTCACTTTTGGGTCACGATTAACAGTTTCTTGTATTTGTGAAAGTATTGTAGTAATATCATCAAAGAAATTTCCAAGTAAGTTTTCTACTTCTTCATCTACTGGTTCTTCTTCAACATTTTGTTCCGTTTCTGTTGATTTTTCTGCTTTATATCCATCAGTTTCATAACCTAGCATATAACACATAGCATCTCTGAATGGCAAAATTATACACTCCACAAAATCGTTAAAACAATCTACAATCAATCTTCCATCGCCATTAAAATAATCACGAATAAAAGTGTGTAAATCCAATCTGTGTGCATCAAACTCACTTAAAAGACCAAAAACTAAACCAACAATTTTTTCTGGTTCTTTAGGTAAATTAAATTGTAAATAAGTTATATTATTTTTAACTTGTGCTTTTGCAAATTCATTATCAAAATTAAAATTAACTAGTGCCTCTCCCACTGTTGCAATAAGTTCTGGGCTAGCAACTATTGTTTTTAATATTTGTGAAATTTTAGCATCTGCAAGAATGAATTTTGCGTTGCACATATCAGTACACGCATTATAAAAAGCACGTATTTTTTCATCTAAAATTTCTTGCATATTTCTCCCCTTTTTTATCTTAAGCAAAAATGTAACTAATTATATTTTTGTATAGTAAATCCTGCCAAGTAAAAAAATTATATCATATTAAAAATAAAACACAAAATGTTTTTTAAAAAAATTTTGAAATTTCAATGTTAATTTGATTGCCAGTTTTTAAAGTGTGTGGTATAATTATTTTCGTTTTAATATTTAAAGGAGGAAGTTGTGAAGTTAAATTTTTCATCAGACGATGCTGGTACTAAACTGATTTTGCTTTATACCCTAGAGCAAATGGAAATTCCTCTTAATGAACATTTTATTTTTGATATTTGTACATCTAGAAATGACTGGATTAATTATATGGAATGCAAAATGGTATTCCCCGAACTTATAAACTTTAATTTAATATACTCACCAGATACTGATACAAAGGCAAAACGCTACACTCTAACGGCAATGGGCAGAAATTGTTTGGCTTCGTTTTATCAAGATATCCCAGAAAATTTACGTGCAAAAATATCCGAGTTTTGTAAAACAAACCGAATGTATTTTAAACGTTTACAAGAGTATGTTGCAGATTTTAAAAAGAATAGCGATGGAACTTACATGGTAACAATGCGAATTATAGATGCTACTTCTAATATACCTACTTTTGAAATAAAAATAAATCTACAAAGTCGTGCTGAAGCCGTAAAAGCGGTAGAATTATGGACAGAAAAAGCCCCAAGTTTTTATGAATTTGTATATTCAAACTTACTTGATTGGGGAACAAAAGGAGAATAAATTATGGAAGCATTTAGAACCACAGGAACTTGTTCTAGACAAATTTTATTTCACGTTGATGAAAATGATGTTTTAATTGATGTGAAATTTTTAGGGGGCTGCCCTGGTGGTTTGCAAGCGCTTTCTAAATTAACCGTTGGTAAACACATTAGAGATGTAATAAATATGTGTGAAGGCATAAGATGTAAAAACGACACTAGTTGCCCAGACCAACTTGCAAAAGCTTTAAAAGACTATATTAAAAAACGTGAAGACGAAAAAAATGGCATATTGCCCGCAAAACGTGGGCACCCACAAGTATTAAAATTAAATTAAAAAGTTTCCACAAAATAGTGGAAACTTTTTATTAATCTTTTATAATTTAAATTACTAACACTAATTAATAAAGTCAGTATTACAAATTCACTTAAACATTACATTAATCATTAAGCCAAAAAAGCGGGATAAATTCCCACTTTTTAGTAAAAACAAATATTAAAATTATTTATAAGAAAAATTTGCTAGCAAAAATTCTTCAATAGTATCTGCCATTTTTTGAGCACCACTATCATTAGGATGAATCCCATCAGAAAAATCTGTTTCAGTCATTACACATTCTTCATTAAGGTCTAATGTTACAATACCATAATATGTAGCAACTTCTTCAATTGCATCACATAGGTCTCTTAAAGAATATCCCCAAGCATTTAATTTGTCATTATCCCATTCTTTTGTAGAGCTAACAGAGTTATTCCAACTTGTAACAACCGGTGTCATCATAAATATTTTAGTATCCGTTGAACGGAAACGATTAACTAAATCAGAACACATTTTATCCAAAGCACCATAAATTGTTGTTGTATCATCACTCCCAAATTCCCCTAAAGAATAATATTGAGATGTTCCATCATTTTTACATTGGTCAAAATCGTTTACACCAAGTAAAATACCAACATAGTCTGAATCATAACTAATTGTTTGAATATCATCTAAACGAGAAGTTCTATGACCACCCGTACATAAAACTGTACCTGAAACACCCATATTATTTTCAGTCATACCCAATGAAGATGCTAATACAGAAGAATATCTATTGCTGGTATCTGATACGCCAACACCTTCAGTTATACTATCGCCCAAAAAGGTTATAGTTTTACCCGAAAAATCTTCTTTTTCTAATGGATTTGTAGTTAATGTAGAGAAATTTCCTCTATTTTCAATGTACTCATCAATGCCTATATCTGAAATAGACATCTCAACAGTACTTCCAGCGAATGATAAATAATATTCTTTACTATCATTGATAGCCCAATCTGGCATATTTGATGCTGTAAATAATTGGTCGTTTACATACATAAGAAGTTGGTCATCTAATACAAATTTAATTTTAATAGTATTGTTATCCTTTATTAATGTTGCCATATCAATTGAAGCATCAGTAAATGCAGTTTTTCCCTCTTCTACTTTACCAACATTTTCAATTTTACTTAACCAAGAAAAGTCTTCTCTTGTGCTACCTTCCATGCCAGAATACATATTATATTCTGCTACAAACAACTTATTCATACCGCCAGTAGTATCATTTGTTAACCAACCTTTTGTTGTTGGAGATGTATTATAATCTTCTACATACTCTTTAGTAGAAATACCCCATAATAATTGTTTTGTGGCCGATGTTTTATTAATGGTAAATTCTACATACATTCCTTTTGTTAAAGATTCTGTTAAATATCCCATTACTAACCAACCATTACCATTAGTTGAAATATATTTGTTATTTGTATCAATATAAGTTCCATCATCTAGCAACACACCATCTAGCTCAATAAAATCTACATAAACTGCTTCATAATTAATTTCTGACGCCGCATAATATGAATATGTAAGTTCCTCTGAAACAGTATTCCCTTGCTCATCTTCCCAATGGCTAAATTTTTGTAAATTTTTATATTTGTCAGCCGTTATAACAAATTCTTGTTGTTGAGAAGGGTCAATAATGTTTAAGTTAAAAGTTGTTATAACACCGCGATAAGAAATTTTTACATTATAATTTCCAGCAACTTGAAAATTTGGTTTTGAATATATATCATCAACAATATACATTTCTTCGGTGATATTAATTTCTTCAGTTGTAGAATTTTCATAAGTAACTTTTATTTTTAAAGTTGGTTCCGAACCAATTTCTGTTATATTGTATGTACTTTCTCCGATATATGCAACACTATTTATCTTTTTTGGTATTTCCACTCTTTTTTCTTCAGTTGTATCATCAGTATAAGTAAAAGTAAAAACATAATACTCTATATTTGTTGTATAATCATATTCATAAGCACTTGTAATAGATTGTATTCCCTTACCTGCTTGTCCTGTTTCACCTGCAACGCCTTGTGCTTTTTGGTCTGTTGTCACTCCGTTTATAATCCAATACCCGTCTTCAGAAATGTCTATGGTTGGGGTTGCGCCCGGTTCCCCTGGCTCACCTTTAATATTGCCTAATTCTGTCCAAACGCCATCTACTTTTTTATATAAATTAAAAGTTGTTGTGTCTAAATACACATCACCATTTGCTCCATACGCACTTGCTGGCACGCCTTCATCTGTTAAAAAACTAGAACCCGCTACACCTTGTGGACCAGCTGGCCCAGTTGCACCAGTATCCCCTTTTGTCCCCGCTTCGCCACAACCTACTAGCAT
>JAFTUZ010000084.1 GCA_017466005.1 Clostridia bacterium
CAGCTGGTTTAGTTTCCTTTACTGGCTTAACTTCCTCAACTGGGGCTTTAACCTCTTCCTTTATCTCCTTTTTGCTTGTTGCTTTTGCAGCAGGCTTTTTAGCAGTGGTAGACTTAGACGCGGTTTTAGCTACTGGCTTTTTAACCTCTTTCTTTTCTACTTTTTCTACAGGTTTTTCTTCAACCTTTTTAGTTGCAGGCTTTTCAGCAACTTTAGGTGTAGTAGTTTTTTCAGCAACTACTTTCTTTGTAGCAGTTTTCTTCGCAGTGGTTTTTTTAGCGGCAGGCTTTTTAGCTTCAACTACCGGAGCCTCTTCCACATCCTCATGCGCAACTGTTACATCTTGTTTAGACTTAATAGCCTTAAGTTCAGCCTTATAGTCAGCAATAAGCTTTTTGTCCTTACGATCCATAACGATCAAAGTAACAACAAGGCCAACAAGAATAACTGCCAAAACGGCAATGATGACAATCCAATTGTCAGCGATAAATTTTGTCATAAAAATCCCCTTTTAATTGATACAAACATAATAACATATTAAAAATAAAAAAGCAAAACATTTTTCGACAAATTTTTATTTTTTTTAACTTTTTAATTAAAATAATTAATTTTTTTATTCTCTTTTACAAAATTGCATTATTTAAAGTCAATATTTTGACCAATTTTTAATCCAAAATTTTAATTTGTTAATACGCTACTAAAACTATTAATACTGTAATAATAAAAGTAAATATTGCTTGGGTTGATTTTTGAATTATCATAGTTCGTTTTTTTATCCCAATTTTATTTAAAAATGCTGAACTTTGAAGCATTATGCAAACACCTGAAAAAGCAATAATAATTGATGCTAATATTATCTTAACCGACAAACCCACATTGGTTTTTCCTAATAAAATCAATCCATTAGTAATTTCAATTAATCCACACAAAAAGCTATATACCACATCATAATCAAACTTAGTAATTTTGCATATAAAATTAGCAACACTAGGAAGAATATTGGATATTTGCATAAGTTGTATAACTACTGATGCAAATATAATATATCCCCCTACTAATAAAATTGAATTAATGCTGTCAAACATTATTTCGTTTAAGCTTGTCTTGGTTATATTTGGTTTAAATTCGCTAACTGATGTATTTTTGCCTCGATAAAGCAAGCCATTTAAAAAACTTCCAACAATGTGCCCTATCAGTAATATATACCCCACTTTTGCATCACCAAACACGCCAATACCAACAGTGCCAATAATAAACATCGGTCCAGATGTAGAACAAAAACTAAACATTTTAGTTGCAGTCGATTTGTTGATAGTGCCAGTGTCGTAGTAACTGCTTATCATCTTTGCTCCTACTGGATAACCTGATAGCAAACTTAAAAAATATACCAATCCCGGATTAGATGTACGAAAACATTTGGTTGTAAATTTGTCCAAGCTAGGGATTGATGTTTGATTAAGCATTATAATTATCCGCGTAAGTATAAAAAACGGAAATAACGCAGGCACCACATTTATCACCCACACCTTTAGCCCTTTGCTAGTTGCATCCATACACGCACTAGGACTAATAATAAATAACGTTATTGCCACAAATATAATCAGCGTTAAAAAAGTTTTTGATTTAAACTTTGACATATATTACTATATTCAAACCCAATTTTACTTTATGCAAAATTTCTAAATTACCCATTATCACCTTACCTACATAAAAAAAGTTTGCCAAACGACAAACTTTTTTTTACAATTTAATCCCTATATAACAACGCGCTATAATACTCGCCTTCTCGATAATACGAGTCACCACTAGCATCAGTTTCC
>JAFTUZ010000085.1 GCA_017466005.1 Clostridia bacterium
ATTTAAGAACAAAGAATAAAGAAGAAAATTCTGCACCAGTAAAAGCAGAAAAGGTTGTTGCAAAGCAGGACGAAAAAACTGCTTCTTCTCCTATTGCAAAAACTGAAACTAAAACTTTTGAAAAACGTGAACACAATAAACACAATATGCGTCAGTTTGATAAAGATAAAAAACCAACACAGTTTCAAAACAATAATAGGCAGGCACCTGCACAAAAACCTCAACCAAAAAGAGAAACAACCACAGTTGATTATTCTGCTCAAAGTAATTTTCCTGCACAAAAACGTGTGTTTGATGGAAATAAAAAGAAAGATGACCGACGTGATAAAAATGGTTTTAATAAAGAGCAAAAATCTAAACGTACTTTAATGCGTAGAGGAATTTTGGAAGAGGCTTCTATTGCGGAAAGAATAATGGGAAGTAGAAAAATTAAAACTAAAAAGGTAAAAGAACAATCAGTTGTTGTTCAAGCACCAATTAGTCATGCAGTTATAACAACTCCTACAATTACAGTAAAATCATTGTCTGAAAAAACAGGTAGAAGTGTTGCAGATATTTTAAAACAACTTATGATTCTTGGTATTATGAGTAACGTAAACAGTTCTATAGACTTTACAACCGCTGAACTTGTGGCTAGTGAACTTGGTGTTGTATTAGAACAAAAACTTGAAAAAACATTTGAAGAAAAACTTGTTGAAGAGTTTACAGCAGAAGAAAATATTGATACTAAAAATATGAGTAAACGTCCACCAATTGTTACAGTATTGGGGCACGTTGACCATGGTAAAACTTCACTTCTTGACTATATAAGAAATGCACATATAGCAAGTACAGAAGCTGGTGGTATTACACAACACATTTCTGCTTATCAGATAGAAAAAATGGGGCAAAAGATTACATTTATAGATACCCCAGGGCACGAGGCGTTTAGTGCAATGCGTGCAAGAGGTGCAAGTGTTACAGACGT
Organism: Clostridia bacterium; assembly: GCA_017466005.1. The sequence goes on from JAFTUZ010000085.1 coordinate 968, forward strand.
GGCAATTTTGGTTGTTGCTGGTGATGATGGAATAAAACCTCAAACAAGAGAAGCAATTCATCACATTCAGGAATCAAAAGTACCTATGATTGTTGCTGTTAACAAAATGGATAAGCCAGAATCAAATGTGGAACGTGTTAAACAACAATTAACTGAAGAAAACGTTATTCCTGAAGATTGGGGTGGTGATGCTATTATTGTTCCTATTTCTGCATTAACTGGTCAGGGAATAGATAAATTATTAGAAATGATTTTACTTGTTGCTGATATGCAAGACCTAAAAGCAAATGATAATAGTCATGCACAAGGTATGGTTATTGAGGCAAAACTTGATAAAGGTAAAGGTCCTATTGCAACAGTTATTGTTTTGAATGGTACATTAAAAGTTGGAGATACTGTTATTGCCGGTATGAGTGCGGGTAAAGTTCGAGCACTTATAGATGATAAAGGAAACAATATTAAAAAGGCATTACCAAGTACACCAGTGGCTGTTTTGGGTTTAGATGGTGTGCCTGATGCAGGAGACCACTTGTATGCTGTTGAAGAAAAAATGAGTAAACAAGTGCTTGCGGAAAGAAAACGCAAAATGCAAACAGAAAAGCAAAATGCAAAATCTGCTTTCTCTATTGAAGATTTCTTGGCTAAATCAGCAGATAGTGAAAAGAAAATTTATAATATTATTGTAAAAACCGATGTACGTGGTTCGTTTGAGGCATTAACCGCTATATTAAATGAATTAAATAATGACGAAGTTAAAGTTGAATGTATTCATGGTGGCGTTGGTGCTATTAACGAAAATGATGTGTTATTAGCAAAAAATTCTAATGCATTATTGGTTGGTTTTAATGTAAAACCAGATGCTAAAGCAAGTATTTTGGCGGAACAAAATAGTGTTGAAATTTATTTATCTAAAATTATTTATCAAGTAATAGAACGTGTACAAGATAACATAAAAGCAATGAGAGCACCAGTATTTGAAGAAAAAATATTGGGTTATGCGGAAGTTATTAGAACATTTAAAATTAGCCGTATAGGTACTGTTGCTGGTTGTATTGTAAAAAGTGGTGTAATTTCTAAAAATGCACATATTCGTTTAAAACGTGGTAAAGATATTTTGGTTGATACAAGTATTACAACATTACAAAGAGATAAGCAAGATGTTAAAGAAGTATCTGCTGGTATGGAATGTGGTATTAAACTTGAGGGTCATAACGACATTTTATTAGAAGATATTTTGGAAGCATATATACTTGAAGAAGTAATGCGTGATTAGTTTAAAAGTTTTGCTATCAAAGCAAAACTTTTATTGATTATAAAACTTTTAGAGGTGATAAAAATGGCTGGTAATAGAATAGAAAGGGTGAATGCTCAAATTCAAAGAATATTAGCAAATACTATTGCTAATGATATTAACGACCCAAGATTAAAAGGTTTTGTTAGTGTTACTAACGTAGATACTAGTAATGATTTAAGTCATTGTAAAGTATATTTAAGTATATTTGGAACAGATGAAAAAACAAAACAAGAAAGTTTTTATATATTAAAAAATAGTGTTCCATTTTTGCGTAAAACACTTGCTCGTTCACTTGATATAAGAATAACTCCAGAACTTCATTTGTTTTTAGATAATGGAATGCAAGAAAGTGAAAAGATGGAAAAACTTATTCAGTCTTTAAATATAAACAAGGAGTAATTTATGCCATCTTTTAAAACTCAATTATTAAATGCAATAAATAATGCTAAAAATATAGCAATTTTTTCTCATGAAAACAGTGACCACGATAGTATTTGTTCTAGTTGTGCGTTGCAACTTATATTAAAAAAACTTGGTAAAAAATCTTCAGTTATTGTAGAAGAGATGCCAAATGATGCAATTATGCATTTTGTACCCGATTTTAATATACTAACTCAAACTGATGAAGATTTTGATTTAGGTATTGTGTGTGATACAGGGGAATTAAAAAGAATGGGTGGAAATTGCGTTGCAATATTTAATAAAATACCATTGACTTTTTGTATAGACCACCATCATACAAACAAAGGCTATGCAACATATAATTTTATAAAAGAGTCATCTAGCACTTGTGAGATTATATATGATTTATTCCGTAATCAAGTAAAGTTTGATGAGCAAATAGCAAAACTTTTATATTCTGGAATTTATATGGACTGTGGTGCTTTTACATATTCAAATGCAACTTTTAAAACTTATAAATGTGCTAGTGAACTGTTAAAACTTTGCCCAACTGCAAACCAAGAATTTTTTGTTGCTTTTAGTGTGGCTCATAGTGAAAATTTTGAAATTACAAAACTTGCTATGAACTCGGTAAGATACTTTTTAAAAGGTCAGTTGGCTATTTCTGTTTTAAGAAATGAAGATTTTGAAAAGGCAAAGTGTTCGGCATCTGATGCAAAATTTATTGTTTCATATATGCAAGGTTTAAAAGGTGTAAAAATATCTGCTAACTTTAGAGAAGGTAAAAATCCTAATGAATGGTATATTTCTATAAGAACTTCTTATGAAAATATTGATGTTTCAAAAATTGCTCAAAGATTTAACGGTGGTGGACATAAAAAGGCATCTGGATTAACATTGAAAGGTGAATTAAACAAAGCTATGAATGCTTTAGTTTGTGAATGTAAAAAGGAACTTAACAAATGAATGGATTTTTTAATTTAAATAAACCGCTTGGAATAAGTTCGGCAAAAGCAGTATGGCAGGTTAAAAATAAATTTAAAATCAAAGATAAAATTGGGCATATGGGAACATTAGACCCACTTGCTAGTGGTGTTTTAGTGGTTGCCATAGGTAGGGCTAATAGATTGTTTGATAAAATGCTAGATAAAACCAAACAATATATTACAACTTTTGATTTTGGTTATCAAACAGCATCTATAGATAAAGAAAGTGAAGAAATTGTTTTTAAAAGCGATATTATACCTAATTTAGAGCAAATAAACGCAATTTTACCTGATTTTTTAGGCGAACAATTGCAAACTGCACCTATTTATTCTGCCAAAAACATAAATGGACAGCGCGCTTATCATTTAGCTAGAAGGGGTGAAAATATAGAGATTAAACCTCATAAAATTACTATTTATGATATAAAATGTTTAAAACAGATAAGTGAAACTGCGTTTGAATTTGAAATAACTTGCAGTGGCGGAACGTATATAAGAAGTATTTGTAGAGATTTGGCTAATAAATTAAACACATATGCTACAATGATAGAACTTAAAAGAACTAAATGTGGTGTATTTGATATACTAAATAGTAAAAATATTGAAGATATAGAAGAAAGTGATTTATATGATATGGGAATTGCTTTAAATGATTTATCAGAGTTAAGTTTAGAAGAAGAAATTGTGCAAAAAATCAAAGACGGAAAAATAGTTCAAATTGAAAAGCCAGATGGCGAATATTGTGTTAAATTAAATGGTTTAACTATTGGTATTGGTAAAATTGCTGATAAAATAATAAAAATAAAACCTTGTCTTTTATAATTTAAAGGAGAATATATATGTTACGATTTGGTCCATCAGGCAATAGTGATAAATTTTTTGAAGATGGTAATAAAGAAACAATACAAGCGTTTGCTTGGTTAGATAAAATGGGGCTTAATGCCTTTGAATATTCTTTTACTTTAGGGCGTTATTTAAGGCAAGATACAGCACAAAAATTGGGTGAAGAGGCTAAAAAATATAATATTGAAATTAGTGGACACGCACCATATTTTATAAATTTTTGTAATAATACTGATATTTCTAAAGAAAATAATGCTAAATTTATCTTAAATACATTAAATTCATTAAAAAATATGGGTGGCAAAAGGTGTATTTTTCATATTGGCGCACAAATGAAGATGGCCAGAGAAGATGCACTTAACAACCTTAAAACAAACTTTTTAGAATTTTTGCCTACTTTTTACGAGCAAAATTATGAAGGTATGTATTTAATGCCAGAAACTATGGGAAAATATTCACAAATTGGAAATGTTGATGAAATATTAGAAATTTGTAGTTGGGATAAATCTTTAATACCTTGTTTTGATTTTGGTCATATTAATTGTATAATGCAAGGTGCATTAAAAACAAAAGATGATTATATGGCAATTTTAGAAAAGGGTATTCAAAAAATAGGTTTAGATAAAATGAATAAATGTCATATTCATTTTTCTAAAATCAAGTATGGCGAAAAAGGTGAGATTGCACATCTTACCTTTGATGATAGAGATTATGGACCAGATTTTGAGCCTATGATTGATGCACTTTGTGAGTTAAAACTTAATCCAGTTATAATTTGTGAATCTAAAGGTACGCAAGCAATAGATGCAAAAATGATGAGTGACTACTATAAAACTCTATCAAAGTAGATTATTATAATTGATTTTTTTATTAATCTATGGTAAAATTATACAATAAAACTTAAAGGAGAATTATACAATGATTTCAGCAGGAGATTTAAGAAAAGGAACATGTTTTGAACGTAATGGACAAATTTTTACAGTTGTTGATTTCCAACACAACAAACACGGTCGTGGTTCGGCAGTTGTTTGGGTAAAAATGAAAAATGTTCAATCTGGAGCTGTGGTAGAAGATACATTTAACCCAACAGATAAATTCCCAAAAGTTTCTTTCCAAGAAAAAGAAATGACTTATTTATACAACGATGGTGATTTGTATTATTTTATGGACCCAGTTAGTTTTGAACAATTTCCATATGATAAAGCATTGGTAGAAGATGCTTTACCTTACATTTTGGAAAATACAAATGTAATAGTAAAATTATTCAGAGACCAAGTTTTCAGCGTTTCACCACAATTATTTGTTCACTTAAAAGTTGTAGATTGCGAACCTGGTGTTCAAGGCGATACAACAAAAGTTGCATTTAAACCAGCTAAACTTGAAACAGGCTTGGTAGTTCAAGTTCCATTATTTATAAACAATGGCGAAAGCATTAAAGTTGATACAAGAACTGGCGAATATGTTGAACGTAGTTAATTAAATTAAAAAAGTATCTATATGGATACTTTTTTGTTTGATAACATATAAACAATTTTATAATTTTGTTTAGCAATATTTAAAAACATAAAATAGAACATTATGATTATATGTAAAAAATTATTATAAACTATAGGAAGTGATTTTTTCACTTCCTTTTTGTTTTATAAAACAAAATTTAGTACTGTTTATTTATTTGTTCTATTAAAAGTGGGTTGATAATATAATAAATTAAAGGGGGATTGATATGTTAAAATCCATTTTGCCTGAAGATGTTTATATTGCTGTAAAATCTTTAAATATTAAAGGTTTAAGAGAAATAAGGTTAAGGGTGGACAAGCCTATAATAGTTAATTATGGGAACAACTTTTATTTAGGTAAAAATGGTTTGGTAGATGATGAAAAAAATGCCTTTATTATATCTTCTCAAATGCTAAACGATATAGTTTTTAAGGCGTGTGAATGCTCTATATATGCTTATAATGAAGAGATAAAAAAT
>JAFTUZ010000086.1 GCA_017466005.1 Clostridia bacterium
CACATTACCATTTGCATCTACAACAGCAATTTTACAACCAGTTCTGTACGCTGGGTCCACAGCCATAACAGTTTTACCTTTTAGTGGTGGTTGCATTAAAAGTGGTTTTAAATTACTTTCAAACATTTTAATTGCTTGCTCGTCCGCTGTGTCGGTAAGCATACTTCTTAACTCTCTTTCCAAACTTGGGTTAAGTAAGCGGTCATAGCCATCAATAACTGCTTTTGTAACTATTTTTCTAGCACTCATATCAGCCAAAAGTTCAACTTCTTTTTTAGTTTTCGCTTTTGGTTTTTCAGCACTTACCTGCTCATTTTTGCTACTTTCTTGTTGTTTTTTGTCGTTTTCTGCATCTTTTTGTGGTTCTACATAAATTTCATCTTGTGGTATTTCTTCTGTACCTTTTGCAAATTGTTTACAAAGTAAAGTAAGCACTTCAAAACGGGTTTTTTCATCTAAATTAATTTCCGCTTTTATAACACCTTCTTTTTCACCACGGTTAATTGCAAGTATGCGGTGGCTAGGCATAGTTTTAATATTTTCACAATATTCTTTGTATGTTTCATAAACTTTACGTTCATCTTTTTCAGCCACCCAAGCAGTTTTCATTTTTGCTTTATTAAAGTATATATCACGCAATGCTTTTCTTGCATTAGGTTCGTCTGCCACAATTTCGGCAATAATATCACTAGCACCTTGCAATGCTTGTTCTACATTTTCTATACCCTTTTCAGCATCTATATATTTTTCTGCTTCGGCAACAACATTAAGATTTTTATCTTGCCACAAAAGCGCATCTGCAAGTGGTTGCAAGCCAGCAGCAATAGCAACCGATGCTCTGGTTTTTCTTTTTGGGCGGAACGGACGATAAATATCTTCAACTTCGGTAACAGTTGTTGCATCATCTATTTGTTTTTTAATTTCATCTGTTAAATTACCTTGTTCAGTTAAAAGTTTAACAACTTCTTCTTTACGTTTATCCAAATTTCTAAGTTGATTTAACGAATCTGCAAAATCTCTTATAGTTTGGTCATCACAACTTCCGTGCATTTCTTTTCTATATCTTGCTATAAATGGCACGGTACAACCTTCATCTAATAAGGCAATAATGTTTTCACAATAAGATTCTTTTATTCCAAATTTTTGTGATAATACGGTTGGAATGTTCATAGTTAATTTCCTTTTTGCATATAAGATTAGTTTAAAGCTTTGTTTACCTTTTAATTGCTTTGGGCAACGCTTTGCAAAACCAAAACTGGTTTTGCGGTTTGCGCAAAGGCAAACCTGCCCGCCCCTGCGGGCAAGCGTTGCCCACCTTAAACCAAGATATATTTTAGCAAAAACCAACAAAAAAAGCAACTAAAACTACACATTCTACCACTTCTGTATATATTCTTGATAATGCAACAAACTAATATTACTTGACTTTTTTGCCCCAAAAATGCAATAATTAAATTAAACTTAATTTAAAGTTTAACCTAAAAATTAAAAGTGAAACTTATTTATTGCTTTTAAAATTTTGCCCAGTTATCGCTTAAAACAAAGAAAAAGGAATTAAATTTATGAAAATTAAAATTACAGCAGATTGTACTTGCGATTTAACACAAGATATGGTTAAAAATTTAAACGTTGGTATAAAACCAGTTAATATAATAATGAATGATAAAGAATATTTAGATGGTGTAACCATAACTTTACCAGAACTTTTTAAAATGTTTAAAGAAACTGGTCAACTTCCAAGAACTTCGGCTTGCAACCCAGTAGAATATGAAGAGTTTTTTAACGAACAACTTAAATCAGATGGTGGCTATGATGCAATAATTCATTTCAGTTTATCTTCGGGCATTTCTTGCTTAAACCAAAACGCAAAAGTTGCCTCTCAAGCATTTGATAACAAAGTTTGGGTTATAGATTCTCAAACACTTTCCACAGCAATAGCACTTCAAATTTTTTATGCACACGAATTAATACAAAAAGGTTTATCTGTGCAAGAAATTGTTGATAAAATAGAAGCCAGAAAAACTAACGCACAAGCATCTTTTGTTATTGATACTCTTAAATTTTTGTATAAAGGTGGCCGTTGCAGTGCCCTTTCTATGTTTGGTGCAAACATTTTAGGCATAAAACCAAGTATTATTGTAAAAGATGGTAAAATGGGTGTAGGTAAAAAGTTTAGGGGAAAATACGATAAAGTTGTGCTTGAATATGTTGATTATGTTTTAGAAACATATAAAAACCCCGACCGTAAACGTGTTTTTATAACTTACACCACATTAGATAAGCCAGAAATTATAGACCAAATAAAAGCAAAATTGCAAGGTAAATTTGATGAAATTTTAGTTACCACCGCAGGTTGTACAATTGGTAGCCACTGCGGACCAAACACTTTAGGTGTATTATTTTACACCGATGGTAATCAAGAATAGAGGTTAATCCTCTATTTTTTATTTATTTAATATCATAGATATTAATTTTTTATTTGACTTTGCCCCTAGTGTTTGCTAAACTATTTTTATACAGTATAATTGCGGGCATTATAATTTAAAAACAAAATTGCAATTTTAATATTAAAGGGGAAAAAATGAACATTCAAAAATATAATATGGTTTTTCAAAACCTTACTCAAAAATATGATTTAACCGAATCTAATATGTTTAAAAAATACTTACACGCATTTTTAGTTGCCGACAACTGCTTTTCGTTAGCAAGTTCGCTTTATTTTAACGAAGAAGAACGCGATTTTGCCTACCTTTGCGGGCTGGTTCACGATATTGGCCGTATGGAACAATGGGATAGATATGCTAGTTTTTCTGATAGTAAAACAAAACACCACTCTATTTTGGGTTCCACCCTTCTGGAAACTGGTTGGGCAGAAAAATTTGGCTTGAGCAAAAGCCAACAAAAATTACTTTGCCAAATTGTTTTATACCACGCATCTCCGTATAAAGGCAACGATAAAAATGTAAGAAAATTTCTTCAAGTTTTAAGAAATTCAGATAACTATGCAAACCTTCAAAACACATCTAACGGTATGGAAAAATTATGGTCTGATAAAGATGGTGTTAGCGAAGAAGTGCTTTATAAATTTCAAAACCGTATAAATTTACACGGCACACCAATAGTTACTAAACTAGACCGTATTTTACAGTTTTTATCTCGTGCTTATTGTATAGAATTTCCACTTTTTCAAAAAGATTTACTTGCTAGAAAATATTTAAATTCTATATACGATGTTTACTCTAAACAACTTACCACCGAAGATAAGAAAATTTTATATGAAGAATGCTGGAGATTAAAACGTGAACTTGCAAACGAAATGACTTGTGTGCACAACAACTACAACGGTTAAAATTAAAAAACTATAAAAATTACTACACATTTTGTGTAGTTTAATAACAAATTAATACAACATTTATAATAATTTAAAAAATAAAACAAAAACTAAATTAAATAAGGAGTAATTATGAAAACATTTCAGCGAATTATGTGCTTTGCATTATTTTTAATACCATGTATGTTTTTATTTACCGCTTGTAGTTTGTTTGGTGGCGATTCAACCAGCATCAGTCATTCTTCGGCATTTAATAAAACTGGTATTCCAAGGCTAAATGCAGGTACAGTACAATCTTACCGCCTACGCAAAGATGGTTATACCGAAATGGTGTTAAGCGGTTTATCTTTAAAAGAAATAGATAATTATAAAAAACAATTAATGGAACGTGATGGATTTATAAATTCTATTGCCGATTCGGTAGAAGCAGCCAATGGCGTGTGGTGGATGGAAAACACAATAGATGGGCACGCTGGGGATAATATAAGAATAGAACTTACCCCAAATTCAGATAGTTACACAGCACACATACAATATTACAGTTATTTTAGCGTTGCCGAAACCATAACCAACACATCAACTTTAGAAATGCTAGAAAACTTTAATGATACAGGTATTTATTTAACATCATACTATATAATAGATGGCGAAGAAATATTCCCAAGCGAACAATGGCCAAACAGTTTAGTAGATTTTGTAAACTGTAAAACAGAATATGGTGTAGAAAAAAATGGTAGATTTGCAAAAAGCATAACCCACACCGTTTACTTAACAAACGGAACAGTTCTTGAATATAAAATGCGTTTTGTTCAAGATGTAGAAGTTAACGAAACAACTGGTGTTGCTACACCAACCGAAAATGTTTATTTCTTCTTAACTGCACCAGCTTATGATGTGGACCCTAATGTAGATGAAGCACAAAAAGACCAAGGTTTAAAAGTATTTTCTACCACACAACTTGTATCTGCAAATCAAATTATTAACGAAAATATTAATATAAACTATCTTATTAAAAACATTTACCCAAGCAATGTTGAAGAAATGTTAAACACATACACAGCAAAAGGTAAAATGGTGTACAACAACAAAGTGCTAGACACCGAAATTTATTGGGTTAACGCAAAAGAATATGTTTACGGATACGATAATAATAAATTAGTTGCAAAATTAGAAGCAGACACAGCACAAAACCTAGAAGTTAGCGAAAATATACCATCTTTATTATTAAGCACAGAATCGGAAAACTATTCTATAAACAATGCGTACAACCACGCACGTATATTTAGTTATTTTAATAATTATGAATACTTAAACAAATTCCGTGGCCTACCTACCACCGAAACACCTAGTACAACTGAATAAATAAAAAGCCTGTTTAGGGCTTTTTATTTTTAAACTATAAATTACATTTTAATAATTTTACACTTTTTAAAATAAATTTTTAGCACATAAATTTTGTATAAAAGTTTTAATTTATCCACAAGTTTTGCACATTTAACAAAAATTTTTACACTTAATTTTTATCACTTACCCACACATTTTTGCACACTTTATACACTTTTTTTGCATTTTTCCCTTATTTTTTACGTTTTTTTGTCATTTTTTAACCACTTTTCCACAAAAACAAAAACACAACCAAAAACTGGTTGTGTTTTTTATACTGAAATGGATTATTAAATTAAGTTCCCGATTTCTTAATTTAATATTTTAAATTTAGCAAAAACTATTTAAGGTCTTTATCTGTATTCAAAAGTCCTTCATCTTCCAAAAAGTCTTCTGCTTCATCTTTTGTTTGTTCAAATTCGCCTTCATTTTCTTCAAGCAATTTTTCGGCATTAGTTAGCATTTCAAAATCTACTCCAGCATCGTCTATGCCTTCTACGTGTTCTTCAAATTGCTCTTCATCTGTTTCTACATAATTTTCTTCGTTTTGTTCCATTTTTTCTGAAACACGTGTAGAACTTTCTGCAAAGCCATCTAGCCCACGTTCTTTAAGTTCGTCTGCAAGTTGTTCATCTACGTTTTCGTTTATAATTTCTTCTTCTTTTGCAATAACTGCAACAGATGTTATTTTGTTGTTTGCACGCAACTTCATCATTTTAACACCCATAGAAGTTCTGCTTAATAAACGAACGGTAGATGAATTTATTCTAATAACTGTACCATTGTTTGCAATAAGCAACACATCGTCGTCTTTTTCAATTTGTTTCATTGCAACAACCATACCAGTTTTATCGTTAAGTTTTCCAGCACTTACGCCCATACCGCCACGGCTTTGTTTGCGGTAGCCATCTACTGCCACACGTTTACCAAATCCATTTTCGGTTATGGTTAAAATTTCGGTGTTTTCACGAATTACACTCATATCTACAAGTTTAGCATCTTCTACCAAACGCATTGCACGTACACCACGTGCACTTCTACCCAATGCTCTTATATTCTTTTCGCTAAATCTTATACATTTTCCGTTGGTAGATGCAACTAAAATTTCGTCATCTCCATAAGAAAGTTGAACACTAATAAGTTCGTCACCTTCATCTAATGTTATAGCACGTTTACCAACTTTCATAATATATTTAAATTCTTCAATTGGTGTTTTCTTAATTAAACCATTACGTGTTGCCATAACCAAGAATTTAGGCTTTTTAACTTCGCCAATAACATTTTCTTCTTCACCTGGTTTTGGTTTATCGTTTTCCATACAAATAACAGCAGTAGTTTTTTCGCCTTGGTTTAATTGAAGTAGGTTGATAATTGCCCTACCTTTACCCACACGGCTAGACTCTGGAATTTCGTATGTTTTAACGGTGTAAACTCTACCTAAATTGGTAAAGAACAATAAATTATCGTGTGTGTTAGCAATAAACAATTTATCCACGTGGTCGTTATCTTTGGTTTTGTGTGTGTTTATACCAACACCACCACGGTTTTGTGTATGATATTCGCTTAATGCCATACGTTTAATATAGCCTTGGTTTGTCATACTTACAACCATATCTTCTTTTGCAATAAGGTCTTCAATATCTATACTACCAACATCGTGTGAAATTTCTGTTCTTCTTTCTTCGCCATATTTTTCTTTAATTTCGGTAAGTTCTTTTGCAATAATTGCCAAAATTTTATTAGGGTTGTTAATAATACTTTCCATTTCGGCACAGAATTTTGCAAGTTGTGCTAATTCTTCGGTAAGTTTACCAACTTCTAATGCTGTTAAACGCATTAAACGCATTTCCAAAATAGCATTTGCTTGTTTTTCTGAAAGTGCAAAACTTTCACATAATTTTTGAACAGCTTCTGCCTTTTCTTTACTAGATTTAATAATTTTAACAACTTCATCAATATTTTGAAGAGCAATAACCAAACCGCTAACAATATGCTCACGTTCTCTTGCACGCTCAAGGTCGTATTTACTACGACGCAAAACAATTTCTTTTTGGTGTTCAAGGTAGTGGAATAAAATTTCTTTTAAGTTTAAAACTTTTGGCTCGCCTTTTACAAGTGCAAGGAAAATAATTCCGTTACTTGTTTGTAATTGTGTGTGTTTGAAAAGTAAATTTAATACAACTTGTGGGTTTGCATCACGTTTAATTTCAACCACAATACGCATACCATCACGGTCACTTTCTTCACGTATATCAGAAATACCTTCAATACGTTTATCTTTAACTAATTGTGCCATTTGTATAATAAGTTGTGCCTTATTAACTTGGTGAGGAATTTCGGTAATAATTATACGGCATTTACCGTTTTCTTCTTCAATTTCACAACGAGAACGAACAACAACTTTACCATGACCAGTTTTATATGCTTGCCTTACACCCATACGCCCCATAATTATACCACCTGTTGGGTAGTCTGGAGCTTTTATATAATTCATAAGTTCGTCTATTGTAATCTCGGGGTTGTTAATAAGTGCAATAACACCATCTATAACTTCAGAAAGGTTGTGTGTTGGAATACTTGTAGCCATACCAACAGCAATACCATCAGAACCATTAACCAAAAGGTTTGGATAGCGGCTAGGAAGCACAACCGGTTGCATTAAAGTATCATCAAAGTTTGGTGTCCAATCAACACTTTCTTTATCAATATCTCTAATCATTTCGGCGGCAATTTTAGAAAGCCTAGCTTCGGTATATCTTTGCGCCGCTGCAGGGTCGCCATCTACCGAACCAAAGTTTCCGTGTCCATCTACAAGTGGAACACGCAAAGTAAAATCTTGCGCTAAACGCACCAACGCATCGTAAACCGCACTATCGCCGTGTGGGTGATATTTACCCAAAACGTCACCAACAATACGTGCACATTTACGGTACGGCTTATCGTTAAACAAATTCAACTCACTCATCGCATACAAAATACGGCGGTGAACTGGTTTTAATCCATCACGAACATCGGGAATAGCACGTGATACGTTAACTGCCATTGCGTATGAAATAAAACTCTTTTTCATTTCATCAATAACAGGCACTTTGATAATTTTAGAATTATCTTCATACAATTTATTATTTTCTTCCATTTCAGCATCCTTTTTTATTTAATTTTTATTCTTTTGTAAAAACTATTTTGTCATTTCGTCTTTGCTTTCTATTTTTTGCTTTTTAAAATAGTTTTTAACCATTGCTTCGGTTTCTATTGATTGAATAAGTTTTTCTCTTTTGCGTCTTACTTTTAAGTCTTCCAAAGTTTTATTACTTTCCGCATTTTTTTCTAATTCAGCCATATTTTTATAAACCTCCTTAAAATCTTTATTGCAATCTATATGAAATTTATTTAACTTTTCGTGCATTATTTGTTTTATTTGGTTAAAACAGGTTTTGTCATCATCAAATAAATCTTCCTGACATTCAACCCACTCTCGGTTATTAATAAATTCGTTGCGTGCTTTTATATAATTTTTTA
>JAFTUZ010000087.1 GCA_017466005.1 Clostridia bacterium
CTAATTCTTTTACCATTTTAAAACCTTTGCTTCTGTTTTTGCTTAAACCCAACTCGCCATTTAAATAAGCAATTGCAAGTTCTTCTTTTGCACCAACTCCACCAAGGTCACTAGATTTGTTTAAACACTCTAATGTTTTTTTGTCGCTTTGTTCAAAGCCCACACCTTTTCTGTAAAACATAGATAAAATCCAATAGTATTTACTTTTTACGTTATCAGTCATATTATGCTCCTGACCATCTAACTTACAAATATATTCATATGCAAGTTTGGTGTTTTTCTTAACACCTGCTTCTCCTGTAAGCAATGTAAAAGCATAACAAATAATGCCTTCTATTCCGCCTTTATCGGCAGCCTTTTTGTAGTAGGCTATACATTTTTCATAACTTTTTTCTACATTCTTTCCACTAGCGTACTCGTAAGCCAAAAGCACACAAGCATGTACTTGCCCCATATCCACAGCCTTATTTAACCAAGCAAAGGCATACTCTATGTTTTTTTCTGTTCCAACACCGTTTAAATACATAGAACCTAATTTATACATAGCATAAGGCATTTCCATTAAAGCACAACGTTTGTAAAGTATAAATGCAGCATTTAAGTCTTTATCTACACCCAAACCAGATTCAAGCATTCCTGCTAGTTTTAATGCACAATCTTTATCGCCTTTTTCTGTACCCTGCTTATAACAAGTTGCCGCAGCAGTATAATTTTGCTTAACACCAACACCTTCATAATAACAACCACCCAACTGATACAACGCTTCGGTCATACCCTGACTTGCATAGTTTTGGTACATTTTTACACCTTCATTTAAATTTGCCTTATCACCTTGCCCAGCAACATTCATAAATGCAACCAAAAGTTTTGCGTCCATATTACCATAACTAGCAGACTTTAACGCAAGTTCAAATGCCTTGTTATAATCCTTTGTGTTATTAAACCCTTGTTGATATAATTTAGCAAGTTTATACATTGCTATATGGTCATACGGTTCGGCTATTTCGTAATACTCTTTGGCTTTATTAATATCTGCTTTTACGCCATTACCTTCTTTATATAAATCGCCTAATTTTGTTGCCGCTTCCCAATATTCTTTTTCCAAAGATTTTTCATAATATTTAACAGCATTTTTATAATCTTTTTGATGTAGTTCATAAAAATAACCTAGCACGTATTCTGCGCCATAAGCATTTTCTTTTACCGCTGTTTTATAATATTCTAGTGCTTTTTCTGCACTTTGCTCTACACCATATCCTAGCAAATAACAATTTGCCAAACTTAATGCAGATGTGGCAATGCCAGCATTAAAACTTCGGTTATACCAGTTTACGGCTTTAAAGTAATCTTGCTCTACACCGTATCCGTTAAAAAAGCAATCTCCTATACAATGGTCGCCACTTGGGTCACCAATTTCGGCTTGATGTTTATAAAGAGATAGTGCCTTATTGTAATCTTGCTTTACTCCAAGCCCTTTTTCGTAAAGTTTTGCAAGTTTATCGTATCCCCTAGTATTACCACAAGCTATACCGTGCTCGTAACAATTTTTGGCTTGTTCGTAATTACCCATTTTATAGTAATAATCACCAACCATAACACCAGCATTGAGTGCTTTTTTATTTAAACCTTCATTATAATATTTATCCGTTTTTTCTTCAGATGTTTTTTCATACATTTTACCAAGCCAACAACAAGCAAGTAATGAACCTTTTACATATCCTGTTGTAAAGTTTTGAAAAGCAGATTGCTCATCTTTTTCAGTTTCTTCGCCTTTATATTGCATCATACCCACGCAAACATAAGCATCGGCATAATCTTGCTCTTTTGCTTTACTAAACCACTCAAACGCTTTTTTGTAATCCTTTTTGCCAAACATACCACTGTAATAAGTATGACCAATTTCAAACTGCGATTTTGCATCGCCCTTTTTGGCTTCTTTTAAAGTTTGTTCAAATTTTTCTTCAAACGCTTTTTTATTTTCCATATATTGTTTAAAGTTAAATTTAAAACCAGTTTGCAACTCTTCTGTTTTGCTTTCTTGTTTTACTTCTTCAATTTCTTCTTTAACTTCTTGTTTTACTTCTCTTTGTTCGGGAATTATTCTTGGTTTATCCCCCAAACCTAGTTCGGCAGAAGATTTGCCATAAATATAAAATTGTATTAAATTTTGCAAATATTTTTCTAGTTCTTCTTCGGTATGATTATCTGCAATCATCTCCAAAACACTTTTAGCATCTTCGCTAGTTTCTTTTACTTCGTTAAAAAGTTTAAGTGCTTCTTGTTCATCTTTTTCCACACCAAAACCAACATATTTTACAAGTCCTATGTAAAACTTTGCTTCGTCATAACCATTATCAAAAGCTGTTTGCCAATATTCTATTGCTTTTGCAACATCATCTGTTCCGTTTGCTTTTCCTGTTGCATACATATTTGCAAGTTTAAAACAAGCAAGATAATATCCGTTGTCAACTGCTTTTTCATACCAAGATTTTGCAAGGCTATAATTTTGTAATTCATCTGTTCCGGTTTCGTAAATAATACCAGCATAATACTGCATTTGTGGGTCGCCTTCTTCTGCTTTTTGCAAAATATATTTTCTTCCAAGGTCATTTTCTTCTGCTTCTTTAACACCTTTTTGCAAAGAATCTGGATTTTCTTTTACAAATTTTAAATTTTTTGCAGATTGCTCGTCCCCTTGATTTGCCGCTTGTTCCCACCAATATTTTGCTTTTTCTATATCTTGTTGTATAACATCGCCTTTGGCATACATATTACCAAGCATTGCCTGTGCTCTTACATGTCCAAGTTCTGCAGCCCTTTTGTAATAATCCATTGCTTTATAAACATTGTCGTCCCCAAACTTACCTATTGCATAAAACGCACCAACTGTAAAAACCGCTTGTGGCTGATTTTGGTCTGCTGCTTTTTGCATTAATTCTATACCCTTTTCTTCATCAAAATCTACACCAATACCGTTTAAATAACTAACCGCCAAATTATACTGCGCTTCACAATTTCCGTTATCAGCAGATTTTTGCCACCACTCAACGGCAAGTTGTGGGTTTTTGTTTGTTCCAAAACCTTCCATATAAAAATCACCCAACATACTTTGCCCTTTTGCGTCTCCGCTTTCCGCTTTTATTTGCGCAACTTTAAACAATGCCGACTTTTGTTCATCTGTTAAATCGTTTAAACTTTGTGCCATTACAATTCTCCTTTATAAAACTATATATACACCTATTATAGCATTAAAAATAAAAAATGTAATCTAATTTATAAACTAAAATAAGATTTACGTTTGGTTTAATAAAAATTTATAAAATACCAAATAAAAAACCACTGGCATAAACCAGCGGAATTTTATTTGTTTGTTGCTTTATATGTTATGCTTTTGGTTTGAATACCTTTATCAAACAACACAAGCACTGCGTTTATTAAGAAAATTACACCTGCAATTATACAGAACACATCTAAAAGTGCCCATTTAGCAATAACCAATAAAACACCTATAATTATTGTTATAATTGGCGAAAGAATTGCCATAAAACCGTTTTTGTAGTTTTTAGAAATTTCCATTATTCCATAAGCAATAAGCACAACACCTAAAATTAAAAGCACTATTTCGGCAATTAACCAACCACAAAGCAACACAATAGCACCAACGGCAATTTCTATAATACCTTTTGTAGTATCTTTGTTGTTAACTATATCAACAACACCCAAAAGTATAAAAAGCACACCAATAATTGTAAACAAAATACCAAGCGAGCCACCTTGCAAAATTATAAGTAATAAACCTATAATTGCATAAACAGCACACATAACTAAATTATTTGTTGATAAATTTAACTTGTTATCTGCCATTATTTTCTCCTTTTAAATTTATAATAGCATAAAGCATTTTAATTATTTTATGCATTATAAATTAATACGGTATATAATAGCATATTTAATTATAAAATTCAAGTATTTATTTTACACAAATTAGTTAGATTTATAAAAATAAAAAAGCATCAAAAGATGCTTTTTTATTAACCTAAATCTGCAAGACCATCATAGTCAGTTGCATCTGTGTATGGTGCCCATACTTGACTTATTGATACACCTAAAACCTCAGATACTTCTTCTCCATTATAATATACATCACCAGTGTTAGTGTTACCTCTAAAATCGTATGAGTGGTTATCGGCATTAAACCAATTACCAACACTGTTTGCAAATTTTGTAAACATATGATAATTTGTAACACCTTCTTCTTCTGAAATTTCAGCACAAGCTTTAAGGTCGCCTGTGTTGGTGTTGTTTGTAACTATTATAGTGTTTTCGGTAGTAGCCCAACCAAAGTTTGTTATACTTGTAACAGTAGAATAATAAGTGGTTGCAGTTTTCATAAGGCCAGTAGATTCTATTGTTCCATTGTTTGTACAACTATCAATTTTAGCGTATAAATCGTTAGAATTAACATATCCCACAATACCTGCCGCTTTCCACATACCTTTTACACTTGCGTTGTTTGTACAATTTTGAATAATAACTTTATTTTCTGTTGTAGAATTGTATGAACGACCAACAAGCCCACCAATAGCATCGTAACCACCATCAATAGTACCATTTACAGTACAGTTTTGAATAGTAAGGCCACCAGTTGAAAAACCTACAAGACCACCAACACTATCACCTTTTAATGTAGCGCTGTTACAATTGTAATTTACAGTAATTGTAAGGTTTTTAATTGTTGCGTTAGATACAATACCAAACAATCCGTAAGAATATGTGTAAACATCGGTTTCGGTAAAATCACCTTCTAACTCTTTGTTTGCAGCAGTAGGTGCGTAACTACCGTTTGTTAAACCAACAATAGCTTTACCATTACCATCAAATGTTCCTGCAAAAACTTTTGCACTATCAAGTTCACCACGGTTACCTATACCAATAGGTGTCCAGGTTTTGTTGTTTAAATCTATATCGCAAGCAAGTTTAAGTGTAACACCTTCAAAATCTTCACCTTCACTTACCGCTTTTGCAACACCTGCAAGTTCTTCCGCAGTGTCAATGGTAATCACACCATTATCTGCCGGAGAAACAGTTGCACAAGTTCCGTCCCAAACTTCGCCATTAGGTGGAGTTTCGCCACAAGCTGTTAAGGCAAATAATGCTGGGAACATAAAACAAAAAGCTGTTAAAAAACCAAAAATTTTCTTTTTCATTTTTTCCACTCCTTTTTAAATAAAAAAAATATAACTTCACTAAAAATAACATATTATACAAGTTTCACAACTATTATAATTATCTTATAATATATAAAAGCAAAGCCACTAGTATTCTACTTTTATTCTACAAAAATGTCAAGTAGTATAATTAAAAAACTATTACCATTTATAAAAAAATATTATGCTTTAAATAAAATTTTTATTGCTTTTAAACAGTAGCATATAAATTATAATACTATAAATAATATATATGCTTTATTATTAAAAAATATGATTAATTTTTATTTAAACTACTTAAAAATTTTTTATATTTAGTAAATCAAACATAAATTTCTCCTTGTTTTAAATAATTAAAATTATCTGCTTTATATATAAAAAACTTGATAAAATTACCAAGTTTTTTACTAAACTACAAAATATTTTTATAGTATTTATTTGGTCTCCCCAAGAGGATTCGAACCCCTAAAAATGCGTCCGAAGCGCATTGTGATATCCATTTCACCATGGAGAGATGAAACCTCTTATGGCAGAATATATCTCAAAACCACCATGGAGAGGTGAAATCTCTACATAGTGGAATATATTAAACCACCATATAGAGATATAGGCGTGCATATGCACGTTTTTTAATTTTATTTTTTAATTTTAAAACTAAATTGTTAAATTGCCTTCGTAAATTTTGCTTGTTTTTAAATCTTTGACTAATTTTGCATTTAAAAAATATTTTGCAAATTTTTCGCCATCTTCACTTACGCAATCTAATATAATTGTAGAAATTATTATATTTTCTTTTTTATAATCTTTTAATTTTTGAATAAAACCATCACAAAGATATTTTATAGCTTCGCCATTTTGATAATCTTCGTGTAATACAACAGAAGTTAACAAACATTTATTTTCTTCGGTTTTAGAAAATTTAACTATATCTTTACTTGTAATTTCATAATCCTTTTTAGTTCCATTTACAAAACCTAAATAACACTCGTTTGTAATTGGCATAAAATTTATATAACCAATAACTTTATTATTGTGCAACAACATTGTGTAAATATCGTCATTTACAGAAATCCATTCTTTACAAATTTCTAGAACGCCACTATCTTCTTCTTTATAAACACTTGCATCTAATTCAAGCATTTGTTGTAAAAGATTGTCGTTTATTTTATAAACTAGTTTATAATTACTGTCCATATATTAATCCATTTATACTAAAAAATTATTTTATCAAAATACTGTTGGTAATATTACAGTAAATAAATATAAACCTAACACAATTACTATAATACACACAACAAGGCTTATCCAGCTAAACAAACGTTTTGGAGAAGAAAAACACCCTACTATTGCAAAAATTAAACCAAGTAAATAACAAACCGGCGGAATGGTTACCATCATTAATGGCCCAAACACCCAAGTTACAATAACCAAGCCCCAAAACATACCACTTTCGCTGGTTCCGTTGGAAATTCCTGTTGTTAAATATATTAAAAAATAACAAAATGCAAAAAGTATTAAACCAGAAACGGCTGTTATAAAGCCAGCAGCTGGCATTTTTAATTTACCACGCAAACCTTTTTTGGGTTGCTCTACTTCTTCTTGCTCTTCCACAAGTTCTGCTTGTTTTATTTTGCCTGTTTTAGCATCAAAATAAATAGGCGTTTGCAAACTTCTAACCATTTGCCCTGTTTGCGGATTGCAATATAAATGTGGTTTTGTGATTGATTTTTTTATATCTTCTACTTTTTGTTTTTCTTCTGCAATTTCTTCTTTATCTGTAAAGGTAGCTAATTCATTTTCGCCAATATAATCTTTATTTAAAAACTTAAACTTTTTTTCTTTTTGCTTTTCCATATTACCACCCCTAAAAACACAATCACTTATTTAATAATTTTATTATTTTAATAAGTTTTTGTCAAGAAAAAACATTATATACAAAGCAAACAAAAAAGATAGGCAAAGCCCATCTTTTATTTACAAGTTAATTAAGCAATTTTAATTCCAGGACCCATTGTTGTTGCAATACTAATAGAACGGAAGTATGTTCCTTTAGCAGCAGCAGGTTTTGCTTTTGTTAAAGCATCAATTAACGCATTGTAGTTGTCCATTAATTTTTCTTTACCAAAAGACACTTTACCAATAGGGCAGTGGATTATGTTGTTCTTTTCCAAACGGTATTCAACTTTACCAGCTTTAACGTCGGCAATAGCTTTTGTTACATCGTTTGTAATTGTTCCACTTTTAATGTTAGGCATTAATCCTTTAGGACC
>JAFTUZ010000004.1 GCA_017466005.1 Clostridia bacterium
AACCGCACTGCCACTCCACCTTTGTAATGCCGCATTAATTATTGGTCTGTTTGCTATGATATTTAAAAGTAAAAAGCTATTTTACTTTACTTATTTTGTAAATGTGTTAGGCGCAATCTTGGCTCTTGTAATGCCGGACACAAGCGGTTCAATATTTTTAGAAGGTAACATTCGTTTTTGGTTAACACATATCACTGTTATACTTGTTCCAATTTTAGCGGTTGCGTGGGATGTTTTCCCAAGACCAAACATAAAAATGATGCGCAACTCTATAATTGTATTTACTTTATATTTTATTGTTGCTTGTGTAAGCAATATGCTTATATCAAATGTTGATCCAAATGTTAATTATTTCTTTTTGCAAAATGACTTTTTTATTAAAAAGTTCCCTTGGGCTTATGACATACGGGCGAGTTTTGTTGCAGTGTTCACAATTGGCAACTTAACATTAACAATGTGGCCGATGTATTGGTTAATTATTTACCTTGTATATATAGCCGCAATGTTTGTAATTTGGCTGGTATATGCATATATCTATCAAATATCTGATAACATTAAAAAAATTAAAGAATTTGAAAAAATAGACAAGTTAAATCTTCGGAAATTTAAAAAAGAAATTTTGAAAGGAAGAAAATTGTCTGAACCTATAAATGAGGAGAGTATAGATTTGTTAGAAATTAAGAATTTTACAAAAATTTATGGAAATTCAAAAATTCCAGCAGTTGATAATTTTAGCTTAGTGGTTAATAAAGGAGAAGTTTTTGGGTTTTTAGGCCATAATGGTGCGGGAAAATCTACGCTTATTAAAAGTATTGTTGGTGTGCAATCCATAACAAAAGGCAGTATAACAATTTGTGGTTACAGCATTGAGCATCAACCATTACAGGCAAAATTAAATATTGGATATGTTTCGGATAACCACGCAGTTTATGAAAAATTAACAGGAAGAGATTATATTAATTTTGTTGCCGACTTATATTTGGTTAGCAAAGAAGATAGAGATAAAA
This sequence comes from Clostridia bacterium, assembly GCA_017466005.1. The sequence goes on from JAFTUZ010000004.1 coordinate 1,008, forward strand.
GGCTTGAAAAGTATGCTAAATTATTTAACCTAGAAAAAGATATAGACAGGCAAATTAAAGGTTATTCTCATGGAATGAAACAAAAATTGGTAGTTATTGCTTCAATTATACACAATCCAAAAGTTTGGGTACTAGATGAGCCATTAACTGGGTTAGACCCAATGAGCGCACATCAAATCAAAAGTCTTATGAGGGATATGGCAGATCAGGGCAATATTGTGTTTTTCTCGTCTCACGTAATAGAAGTGGTAGAAAAAATTTGTGACAAAATTGCAATAATTGCTAAGGGGAAAATTAAGGGCGTATTCAATTTAAAAGATTTAGAATCAAATGATATATCACTGGAAGAACTGTATTTAAGTATACAAGAAAACCCAAACATAGAATTAAACGATAAAATAAAAAAATTGTCGCTTTATAAAGAACAAAATTAAATAAAAGGAATACATTTGTGTTTACTAGATTAAAAATTTTAACATTATTGCAGTTGGGCAATAAAATAAAAGTAAGTGAAACAATGAGTAAAAAGAAAATTGCACTTGGCATTTTCTTAAGATTTTTATTAGTTTGTGTGGTTACATTTGGAATTTATTTTGTATTAAACTTTATTAAAACAACACTTTTTCTTCCAATAAATATGGGAATGCTAACCTTTCTTTTGTTTATTGCGCAAATTTTTAGCGTA
>JAFTUZ010000088.1 GCA_017466005.1 Clostridia bacterium
GCTTTGCTATATACTATAACCAACTGGCTAAAAACGTATTTTGGTGGAACCTTTTTTGCTGCATTAACCGCTGTTTTACTTGCAATGATTTTATCAGGTTTTGGCTTTGCAAGTTTTGTAACTTATGTTTATCCAGTGTTTGGAATAGTTGGGCTAATTTATATAGCAATTTTAGCAAAAATAAATAATAAAAAATCAAAAATTATAAAAGAAACAGAAAAAGTTGAAACGGCGGAAACAACAAACACTAACACCGTTACACAAAGTTAAATAAAATTATATAAAAAACGCATAAAATACTATATTTTTATGCGTTTTTATGTTAAAATTAAAAAAAATATTAAAAGAAGAACAATGTGGAAAATAATACTGAAATTTTAAATGCTCAAAAAACTACTGATGAAGAAATAAGATTAGATATTTTTGTGGCGAAACAATTTCCTAACATAAGCAGAGCAAAAGCAAAAACTTTAATTAAAGATGGTTTTGTTTTGGTTAATGGAAGGAAAAGTAAAAGTTGTAATAATGTTAATTTGGGCGATAATGTTCAAATAACTCTTATTCCAGAAAAACCAAAAGAAGTAAAACTATTGCCGTTAGATATAGTTTTTGAAGATGATGATATTTTAATTATAAATAAGCAAAAAGGTATGAGTGTTCATTCTGGTGTTAAAAACTTTGTGGGCACATTGGTTGGGGAATTAAAGAAACGCAATTTAGTTATGGAAAATGGGCAAGTTGGCATTATTCATAGGTTAGATAAAGATACTTGCGGACTTATGGTGTTTGCAAAAACAATAAAAGCCTTTAAAGGTCTTTCAAAGCAAATGGAGCAAGGTAAGATAGAGCGTAAGTATAAAGCACTTGTTTGTGGAAATTTACGCCCACAAAATGGTGAAATTAAAACTTATATCAAGCCTAATAACTTTGATAGGCGAAAAATGGAAGTTGCACGCACTGGGCAAATTGCAATAACATTATATAAAGTGCTGGAGCATTACAACGGTTACGATTTAGTGGAATACGAACTTAAAACCGGTAGAACGCATCAAATAAGAGTTCATTCGCTTTACAAAAAATGCCCTTTGGTTGGGGATAAATTATACGATGCTCCAAAAAACGATTGGGGTGTTAATGGTCAAATGTTGCAATCTTATTTTATAAAACTTATTCACCCAATTTTAAATACACAAATTCAATTTACAATTCCTTTAAATAATGAATTTGAAAAAGTAATAAATGAAATTAAAAAGTTTAACTAGGAGGAATTATGGTTAATGGTTTATTTGTTGGTAAATTTTTACCGCCACACAAAGGGCATAAATTTGCAATATTAAAAGCAAAGAAAAAGTGTGATAAATTATATTTAGTTGTTGGGTACGAGCCTAATGTTACAAAAGATTTGTGTGCAAAAGCTGGCTTTCCTATAATTACTTTACAACAACGTGTAAATTGGTGGAAAGAGGAATTAAAAAACGAAAAAGATATAATTATTTTAGGGGAAGACGAAACTGGTATTCCAGCATATCCAGAAGGTTGGAAAGTTTGGTCGGAACGCACACAAAATTTGGTTAAAGAAAAAATAGATTTTATATTTGGTAGCGAGTTAGATTATGCACCATTTTATAAGCAATATTTTAAAGAAAGTACTTATATTTTGCAAGATGAAAATAGAGAAATCAATCCCATAAGTTCAACTAAAATAAGAGCAAATTTAAAAGAAAATTATCATTGGATAATTGATAGCGCAAAGCCATTTTTTGAAAATTTATTAAATAAAAAATAGTTTAATATTAATTTTTAGTTTTAGTACTTTATCGTGTTAACTATCAAAAAATCACCGTAAAGCATACAAAAAATGCGGGTATAGTGTATATTTTATGCATATTAAGCATTTTTACATAAATTTATAAATAAAAAAACCACAGATTATACTCTGTGGTTTTTAATTAAAATTCTTCTTTTAAATTAAGTTCTTTTTGTTCTTTAAGTTGTTTTAAATCTTCTACAAATTTTTCAAGTTTAATATCGTTAACTTGTTTGCCACCACGTATTTTTATAGATACAGTGTTTTCTTCAGATTCTTTATCTCCAACAATAACAACATAAGGAACTTTAGCAACTCTAAATTCGTTTACTTTTTTACCCATTCCATAGTCACCAAGTTTTAATTCGGTGCTAATTTTTGCCTTGCGTAAAATTTCTTCAACTTTTTTAGCATATTCAAAATTGTTTTCAGATACTGGAACTATACCAACTTGTACAGGGCAAATCCAGAAAGGGAATGCACCGGCAAAGTGTTCTATAATAAGCCCAATAAATCTTTCAAACGAACCGTAAATAACACGGTGAACTATAACAGGAACTTCTTGTTCGCCGTTTTCGTTTGTAAATGTAAGGTCAAAATTACGTGGAAGTTGGAAATCTAACTGAATTGTTCCCATTTGCCACTCGCGGTTTAATGCATCTTTCATTTTAATATCTATTTTAGGGCCATAGAATGCACCATCGCCTTCGTTAAGAACAAAATTCTCTTCCCCAAAGCGTTTAATCATAATTTCTTTAAGTTCGCTTTCTGCTTTATCCCAAAGTTTTACATCTCCCATAAAATCTTCCGGACGGGTAGAAAGAACTGCTTTATATGTTAAACCAAAAATGTGGTAAAAACGGTCTGCAATATCTAATATAGCATTAATTTCATCTGAAATTTGGCTTTGACGGATAAAGTTGTGCGAATCATCTTGTGTAAAACTTTGAACACGCAAAAGCCCGTGTAATGTACCAGATGCTTCGTAGCGGTGAAGTTTATCACAGTCGGAAAGGCGTAAAGGTAATTCGCGGTAACTACGTACTTTGTGTTTATAAACCATAACGGCATTAGGGCAGTTCATAGGTTTTAAGGCAAAAGGTTTGTTTTCGTTGCCTTCAAAACAGAACATATCGTCTTTATAATGTGCCCAGTGTCCAGAAATTTCCCATAATTCACGGCTGTTAAGTTGTGGACAAGAAATTTCGTTATAGCCACGTTGTTCGTGTTCTTCACGCCAAAAGTCTAATAAAGTGTTAAAAAGTTTTAACCCTTTTGGCATCCAGTAAGGCATACCAGGTGCTGTGTCGTGTAAAAAGAATAAATCTAATTCAGGACCTAGTTTGCGGTGGTCACGTTTTTTTGCTTCTTCTATTTGATATAAATATTGCTTTAATTGTGCTTTATCAGCAAATGCTGCTGCATAAATACGTTGAAGCATAGGTTTTGTAGAATCTCCACGCCAATATGCACCAGCAACACTGGTAAGTTTAAATGCACTACTTCTTAATTCTCTTGAATTTGCAACGTGTGGGCCAGCACAAAGGTCAATAAAGTCACCACATTTATAAATGCTAACTTCTTTATCTTCTATGCCTGCAATAAGTTCTAACTTATATGGTTGGTCTTTAAATTGTTGCATTGCTTCAGTTTTGTTTAAAAAGTAATGTTCAAAATCAAAGCTTTCTTTTAAGATTTCGTTCATCTTGGCTTCAATAACCTTTAAATCATCGGTGGTTAATGAATGACCAAGGTCAAAATCATAGTAAAACCCTGTATCGATACTAGGACCGATTGCAAATTTTACATCAGGGTAGAGTTGTTTCACTGCATATGCCATAATGTGTGCAAGTGAATGTCTGATAGTACTAATGTCGTTCATAATATTCCTCCGAGATTTTGGCTTTTGGCCTTATTTTTAGGGCATTGCCCATAACTTTAAATAAAGTTATAATTTAGTATATATCATTTTGTACTTTTAGTCAATAAAATATTTTAAAATGACTTAAATATTATTGTTTTTAAATTCATATTTTGTAAAATTTGCAAAATATTTTAATAATATTTTTAAAAACCATCTTGAATGATGTTTTTTAGTGTGATATAATTAAATTAGTTATAAGGGGGCTTAAATATGGTAGAAACAATAATTATAAGAGAAGAAAGGTCTAAAGATTTAAATAAAGAAGTTTACACAGTATCTCAATCAGATTTTAAAAGTATAGAAGAAGCAAAAAGAAGTTCTATGAAAGGGGTTACACCTATTGCTAAAGTTGTTATGAGCGGCGAAAACGAAAATTTTGAATATTCTGCATCTTCACAAGATGACGACCGTTTAATAATGTCAGAGATTATTTTTAGAAAAATAAAAAATGGTGAAATTATTGGAAAGGGTACACATAGCAAGGTTGGGTTAGATTTAAGTTATAACGAAGGTGATTTATCTTCCGACCCAGAAATCCGTAAATTGCAATTAACTATGATTGTAGATAAAGCTGTGGAGAATGCGGAAAAGGCTAGTGAAATAAAAGTTAAAACTAATGATGGAAAAAAAGTATATAACTTATATAAGGAATTGTTTAACTTGCAATGTGATTTAGATGATGTGATGGAAAAATCACAGACATTAGCACAAGAAATTGTTGAACAAGGTGCAACCTTGTATGATTATTTAGAAGAATTTGAAATTATGGTTGAAAACAACAAAGCAGAATATGGTGATTCTGTTATGGGCTATAACAAAAGTGTAGAACCTTCATATGTAGTTGCAAAAAAATGTTTGTCAGATTTTAGAAAAAACGTAAATAAATATAAAGAAACTACTGCTAAAATTGCTGCTATAGAAAAGAAATTTATAAAGATAACAAAACAACTAGATGGAATGTTAGATGGCGAATTAAAAGAACATAAAGACCATAAAAAGTTGCTTGACGACAGAAATTATATGCACGAATGTATAAAAGAATCTTTAGAGATTGCTAAAAATGAAATAAGCGGTAATTCTGATATTATGGACGAAGAAAATAAAAATGTTAGAGCATATTTTAGTGAAACAGAAAGAAAATTTAATGATATAAAATCAACAATTGCAATTAGCGTAAGCAAAAATCAAATGTAACAAAAAACACACTAAATTAGTGTGTTTTTTGTTTATTCAACTTGTTTTCGGCGTGTGTTGCCTAATTTTTTCTTATCGTTTTTTAATTTTTCTTCCATTATTTTTCGTTCAAGTTCATCTTTAGGTTGTTCTTTTTCTTTTTTAAGTTCCTGCGGGGTAGGATTTTTTATTTTCGTTTCACAAGTGCTATTTCTTGCTGGAACAGTGTTTAAATTTATTGCCGACACATCAGATAAAACAGAGTTGTTTGTTGCTGTTTTATTATGTTTGTGAATAATAAATATAAAAATTAATAAGAAAACTATTAAACAAATACCAATTGCAAGTATTATTATCCAAATAATATTATCGGTAGGTAAAACAACTGCCAAAGGTCTAGGTGTGCTAAGTGTAACCGAAGCATATCCACCTTTTACAATAGAATTTACTTCATAAATCTTATCGTTAGCCCAAAGTAATATAGTTAGCGTATTGTTGTTGTATTCACTTCCTACATACACAAACACTGTAAACACATCGTTATATGCTTTACCATTTTCATTATTTAATGAAATATCTAAAACTGTTTTAATATTGCCATTTGCATATGTGCTAAATGTTTGATATATTTCATCTTCTTTTGTTAATGTTGTTATAACAATTTCGGTATCATATCTTATGTTATCGCCTTCTACAATAACCTTTAAGTTATCATCTTTTACGCTTTTCTCATCGTATTCCATAATATATTCTACATTAACTACAACATCTGTTTTTAAATTTTCAATTATTATTTTATTATCAACAACAGGTGTATCTATATCATTTACAGTTACTTTAGTAATATAGTAATTATCTGGAACGGTTAATTCTATTTCGTGATTCATTCCATCATCTGCCCAAATGTATTTGGTAGGAAGTTCTTTAAGATTAGAAGTTATTATAATTCTGTGTTGTTCTAGTGTGGCAGAAAGTGTTACATAACTATTTTCAGTTATTGTTGGGGTAGTGTAAATATTGTTTTCGCCCAATAAAACAGTATCTTTATATTTAACTACAAGTGTATTTTCTATATAATTTTTTTCACTATCAAACACAGTAGAAAAAGTATATTTTGTGCCATTAAGTACATATCCGTTTTGCAAAATGCTTTCTTTAATGCTTACCCCTAGGCCTAATTCTTGCACTTTGTATAAAATTTCATATTTTAAGTAATTTGAAATTTTTAAAGGAATAGGGTAGTAAAATTTTTGATTTTCATTGTTATAGTTAGCAAAGTTAGTGTTGCCTTTAAACATATTGGTACTCATAATATAAGTACTAATTCCAGTAACATTATTTTGATTATCGTTAGCGTTTTTGATTGCTTTTAAAACATTATTTTTTTCTATATTATAATAACTATTTTGAACAGTGCTATCAAAACTATTTCCTACAACAGCACCAATACTATTAGTTATATTTGTATAGTTTACAATACCTGCGTTAAAACTGTTGGATATGTTTGAATTTGTAAATATAATTCCTGCAATACCACCAACATAACTATTTCCTTCAATGTCTCCAAAATTAGCACAATTTTCTATAATGCTTTCCGAACTTGCGCCAACTATTCCACCAACTTGATTGTTTCCAAAAACAGTACAGTCTGATACACAACTTGATACAGCAGAGTTTTTAAACATTATTCCTACAACACCACCAACAGATTCAAATGCGTTTATATAACTGTTTGTAATTAAGCAGTTAGCTATATTTGTTTGTAAAGTTTTTCCTGCAATTCCACCACAGTTTTCGTTTGCGCAAACAACTTCAGAGTTTTTGATTTGGCAATTTTCTATGTTTGAATTTTCTGCATATCCAACTAGTGTGCCTGTGCCAGAATTGGCATATATATAACTATTATCTATATATAAATTTTTAATATTAGCATTTTTAATTGTTCCAAAAAGCCCAACATAATTGTTGTATGGTAGTGATATATTAATGCCACTTATTGTTTTGTTATTGCCTAGTATTGTTCCGCTAAAAGGTAAATCTTCATATAAACC
>JAFTUZ010000089.1 GCA_017466005.1 Clostridia bacterium
AAAACGCTTGATTTTTTCTTTTATATCTGATAAAATATGAATGTTCGGTTGAAGAACTAATGTGGGAGCTTAGCTCAGCTGGTAGAGCGTCTGCCTTACAAGCAGAGGGTCATAGGTTCGAGTCCTATAGCTCCCACCATTTTTTGCGAGAATAGCTCAGTTGGTAGAGCGTCACCTTGCCAAGGTGAATGTCGCGGGTTCGAGTCCCGTTTCTCGCTCCAATATAAACCACGGTATAAACCGTGGTTTTTTATTTGTAAAATATGTTTATAAATTTCCACTTCTACTCTACTAACTTAAAATGTGTTGTTTGCAATAAAAATATGATAGTTATTTACACCACAATCATAATGTATAAAAATAAACATTTTAGTTAATTTAATATTAAACACTAAAATTTATTTTTTTGCATATATTATTTATTAGGTATAAGACTTTTAGTTTTATTAAATTTTTTTGAAAAGTTTAGTAAAATCACTTGCAAAATTCAAATATATGTGTTACAATAAAGTAGTCTTATTCCTACTAATGGCGCCATAGCCAAGTGGTAAGGCCAAGGTCTGCAAAACCTTCATTCATCGGTTCAAATCCGATTGGCGCCTCCATTTTATGCTGAAGTGGCGGAATAGGTAGACGCAAGGGACTTAAAATCCCTCGGGAGCAATCCCGTGCCGGTTCGACCCCGGCCTTCAGCACCAAAAAAAGCCTAAATTAAACTTGATGTTTAATTTAGGCTTTTTTTTTATAAATTTTAGTGATATAAGTAAATTTATTATTTACAAAAAATATTATCATTTAAATTTTCTTTATTTATTTCTTTTGTTTTTTGCTTTCTTTCTTGTTCTTTTTTTAATATAAAATGAATTTGAGCATCTGCTTTTAATTCGTTTTGAATCTTCTCATATCTTTTGTCATATCCCGTATAACAATGAGGTTCTCCGTGACACATATAATAATACAACCTTTGTGGAGATAAATCATTATAAATGTAGTTGTACAATCTTACACCGCCATCTTTTTCGTAAGCTTTTAAAATTAAATCCTTATTCTCTAACACTTGTGTAATATCTAACTTACATAAAGCACTAAAACCATCATTTTCAATACCAGCACTAATTATTACGCTAAATAAAAAACACAGGCTAATACCTGTGTTTTTTATTAACTACATGCACGAGTGCCTTTTGTGGCTTTACTCTTTGATTGAGTAGTTTTTGCTTTTGAGTTTGTTGCTTTTGAATTAGTAGCACTAGAGTTTGTTTTAGAATTTGTTGTAGCTTTAGAGTTAGTAGCCTTTGTGCTTGATGTAATTTCTTTTGCACTTTCCGCTTTTGCTCTTGTTGTATTGTTACAGTTGCAACAATCACCTTTACAAGCTCTTTTTGTACTTTTTTTAGCCATTTATCTTTCACCCCCATATATTTTGCAAGCATTGTTCTTGCATTGTTATTATGTGATGAAAGCAAAAATTAATACACCAATAAATTAGGTAATTACTGGTAAAATATTAATCTATAGAAACTAAATAGAAGTAAACTGGTTGGCCACCTTTAATTAAAGTAACTTCACAATCTTTATATTTTTCAGCTAAAGCTTGTTGAACTTTTTCTGCATCAGGTTCTTCAACATCTTTACCATAGAACAATGTTATATTAACCTTATCTTCACTATACATTTTTTCAACAAGTTGCATTACTGCTTCGCTTACCGAAGTATCTTTACAAACTATCTTACCATCTGTTAAACCAATTTTTTCCCCTTCTTTAAGGTCAAAACCATCAAGATTGGTTGTTCTAACAACATGAGTAACCGAACCACTTGCAACAGATTCTCTTGCCGCAAGCATTGTTTCTGTATTTTCTTCCAATGTACCATCTAAATTAAATGCTAATGCAGATGCAATACCTTCTGGAATAGATACAGTAGGTATAACGTGTATAAACTTTTTAGTTAAGTTTTGTGCTTGCTCTGCAGCCAAAATAATATTTTTATTATTTGGGAAAACAAACACATGGTCGCTTGGAACTTTTTCAACCGCTTGTGCAATATCGTTTGCACTTGGGTTCATAGTTTGACCACCTTCTATTATTTGGTCAACACCAAGGTCTTTAAATACTTCTGCAATACCAGTTCCAGTTGCAACTGCTATCATACCAAAAGGTTTCTTTTGTTGTTGCATTTGAGCGTGTTTTGCTTTAAGTTCTCTGTTTTGTTGCAACATATTTTCAATTTTAATGTTGTTAATTTCACCAAGTTCCAACGCAAAGCCCAATGCTCTGTTAGGTTCGTTAGTATGAACATGAACTTTTATTAAAGATAAATCTCCAACACAAATTACAGAATCACCTATTCCCATAAGTTTTTCACGCAATTTATCTATATCAGACTCGGTTGTTTTCTTAAATATATTTATTACCATAAACTCGGTACAGTAACCAAACTCAATATCTGCTAAATTTTCTAAATTAACTATTGCTTCGTTTTGTTGTATTTGTGCCGCTGTTTCATCAAAATCTACACTAAAGTCTTCATCATTGTTTAGCACTTTAGAAAAACCTGTAAATATAGTTAAAAGACCACGACCACCAGCATCTACCACACCTGCAGATTTTAACACAGGTAACATTTCTGGTGTTTGGTTTAAAATTTCTTCTCCACCATCTAACAATAATTTAAAGAATGTTTCAAAGTCAGAATGTTTTTTAGCAGCTGATTCTGCCACTTCTGCCATAACACGTACAACAGTTAATATAGTACCTTCTTTAGGTATAGTAACTGCTTTATAAGCATATTCTGCACCGTTCTTAATTGCTTTAGCAAAAGACTTTGTTGTTATCTCTGGTTGCAATACTAATTCGGTAGACATACCACGAAGTATTTGTGATAATATAACACCCGAGTTTCCTCTCGCACCACGCAAAGCACCTTTACTTAAAGCCTCTCCAATTGCATCCATATTATTTGTTGGACAATTGCTAACTTCTGCTGTTGCTGATTTAAAAGTTAAAAACATATTTTTACCAGTATCACCATCTGGTACTGGATAAACGTTCAACGAATCTATATATTTTTGGTTATTATCTAAATAATTGTTTGCGCCTATAATCATTTTTTTAAATGTAGCGCCATTTATGTTCTTCTGCATATAAACCCCTAATTCTCATAAAAAATAGAAAAGCTTGACCTAAGGCATTACACCCTTACGCCAACTACATTAATATTAACTGTATCAACTATCATACCAGAAAATTCTTCCACACGATATTTAACAGCTTTTTTCAAAGACTCGGCTACAGCACTTATAGAAACACCATATTTTAATACTACATAAATATCTATAAATATTTTGTTTTCATTTGTAATTACTTTCACGCCTTTACCAAGTTGTTGTTTTTTAAATATTTCAGCAAAGTTGTCAGATAACTTTTTGCTTACCAAATCCACAACACCGTAACACTCGATAGCGGCAGATGCTGCCACAGCCGCAATAGCTTCATCTGATATAACAATTTTACCATAATAGTTTGAAGTTGTTACTGACATCTATACCCTCACCAAATAATTAAAAATATTGAAAAAACATCAATACTAGTATATTTTACTAAACTTTGAGAAGAATATCAAGTATTTTGGTTAATTTTATGCAAAAATTTTTATTAAATAACAAAAATGAAAGGCAGCATCTTTCGATGCTGCCTTTGGCATTTTAATTAGTAGTAACGCTTATTTTTGTTCTTGCGAGCGGCCTCGG
>JAFTUZ010000090.1 GCA_017466005.1 Clostridia bacterium
TAAAACAAATAAAAAAACATACGTCTAACTCCGTGTTAGATGTATGTTTGTAAAATACACTTACCAAAAATTAGTAAAAATAATGTAAAATTTTAAAGAATAATTGTATTTTTGTTTGGAAAAAATAAAAATATATGCTAAAGTATAAATATTACATAAAAAAACATACATCTAACACGGAGTTAGACGTATGTTTTTTTATTTGTTTTAACTATAAATTTTAGTTATAAAAATAACATTATTATAATTTTTTCAATATTAAAATAATAAAAAACCGTGCTTTATTAGGCACGATTTCTTCTTAAAATATCTTTTTTATTTAATTTAAAAGGTGTTTTTATTTTAACATATTCTTGAACTTTTATTGCAGATTGAACAGCATTACCTGTACTATCTAAAATTTCTTCTACTATAAATTTTTTACCAAAATTTTCGCTAGGAGATAAAATTTCTAACTCTTCACCTATACTAAATTTGTTACGTTGCTCTACTGTTGTATAACCATTTTCATCAGTAGCATCTACAATATTAGCAATAAAATCTGCTGTACTTACTGGCTGACTACTTTCTATACATTCGGTGTCGCCTTCTCCCAAACAAAAACCTGTTGTAAACTTACGGTGACTACTCTTTTCAAGTTCTTTAACCCACTCTGGATTTGGCTCATAGTTATCCGGATTAGCCTTTAATTGGTCTAAAGCACGGCGATAAACATTTACAACTGTTGCTACATAGTAAGGCGATTTCATTCTGCCTTCTATTTTAAAACTGGTTACACCTGCTTTTGCCATTTGGTCTAAATAGTTAACCATACAAAGGTCTTTACTATTTAAAATATAAGTACCATTAGCATCTTCCTGAATTTCAAGTTCGTTATCACTATCTCTTGAAACTTCACGAATAAAATATTGCCAACGACACGCCTGAACACATTGCCCACGGTTGCTATCTCTGTTTGCAAGATAGTTTGAAAGCAAACATCTACCCGAATAACTAATGCACATAGCCCCATGAACAAATGCTTCTAATTCTATTTCTTTAGGTAAAAACTCGCGAATTTCAGCAATTTCTTTAAGGCTTAATTCACGTGCTAAAATTATACGGCTAGCACCCGCATCTGCCCAAAATTTTGCAGCATATTTATTTGATGCACAAGCTTGGGTAGATAAATGACGTGGCAAGTTTGGAGCAACTTGTTTTGCCAAACTTAAAATACCAGCATCAGAAACAATAATAGCATCTGCCTTAATTTCATCTAAATATTTAATATATTCAGCCAAACCTTCAAAATCTTCATTATGTGCTTGAATGTTAACTGTTATATATGCCTTTTTACCTAACGAGTGAGCATAATCCACGTATTCTTTTAATTCATCATTTTCAAAATTATCTGAAAACGCACGCAAGCCCCATTTTTTACCAGCAAAATAACAAGCATCTGCACCATAATAAAATGCTGTTTCTAATTTTTCTTTATCGCCTGCTGGTGCTAATAACTCTAATTCCATTTTATCCCCTTTTAAATTCTTTTTACCACACAAAGCCCATCACCAATATGTTTAACTTCTGCTTGAAGTTCTGGTTTTGATTGAACATACTCTATAAAATTACGCAAACTTTCAACAGTGCGTGCATATCTTGGTTCGGTTATTTCTTTTCCATCAGAAACCATTCCACGAAAAAGCACATTATCTATAACCATAACCCCGTTCATACTTAAATGTGGTAAAAGCAAATCAAAAATTTGTTTATACATTTGTTTTGGCCCATCTAGGAAAATTAAATCAAACTTACCACCTGTATAATCTGGTAAAGTTTTTAAACAATCACCAACCACAATTTCTACTCGGTTAGTTAAACCTAAATTTTTAAAATTTTCATTTGCAAGTTTAATATTAGGCAAACTTGCCTCAAAGCAAACTATCTCTGCATTTGATGCAAGTAACATACAAGATGCCGAATAACCTATGGCTGTTCCAACTTCTAATATTTTTTTTGGTTTAAGTTGTTTGCAAAGATTTTCTAAATATTCTCTTGTATCATCTAGAATAACAGGAATTTTATTTTCCCTTGCAAAACTTAACATTTGTTTTAAATATTGTTGTTGCAAATCCGCCCCCTAAACCTCTGTTACTACTGGAATAATCATAGGTTTTCTTCTTGTCTTTTTAAAGAATAAGTTTGTAAGTGTTTTACGAACTGCGTTTTTAATTTCTGAAATATCAACTTTACCTTCGTTACTTGTTTGAAGTGCTGTTGTAATCAATTCTTTAGCTTCTTTAACAATATCGCCAAACTCATTAGCATAAATAAAACCACGAGAAACAATTTCTGGCTGACCAATTACTGTTCCAGTTTTTTTATTAACATTAAGAACAACTACACAAATACCATCTTCTGCAAGTTGCAATCTTTCTTTTAACACACTACTATCTATATCACAAACAGTTTTACCATCAATTAATTTAACACCTGCTGGAACAATACTTTTTACTTGTTTTATCATATTTTTATTTACTTCAACAACTGTTCCAACTGTAGGTACAACAATATTTTGAGGTTTAACGCCCATTTTTATAGCAAACTTTTCGTGATATTTAAGGTGTTTTACTTCCCCGTGAACTGGAATAAAGAATTTAGGTTTTATAAGTTTATGAACAACCATAAATTCTGTTTGACAAGCGTGTCCAGATGCGTGAACATCACTTAAATCGTCATATATAACATTTGCACCTTTAAGCATTAATTCGTTAATTATGTTTGTTACAGATTTTTCGTTACCAGGAACTGGTGATGATGAGAAAATAATAGTGTCGTTTGGCCCAATTTCTATGCCAATACTTGCAAGCTCATCATTTGCCATACGGTCAAGTGCAGTATGTTCTTGGCCTTGGCTACCCGTTGCAAGAATTAAAATTTCTTTATCTTGATATTTTTGAACTTTATCTATATCAATAATTTGTTTGTGGTCAAATTTAATTTCTCCAATCTTCATTGCCACTTCCATATTATTAATCATACTTCTACCAGAAAAAGCAACTTTACGGTTGTATCTTTTTGCTCAATCCATAATTTGTTGCACACGGTGAACGTTTGAAGCAAAAGATGTAATAATTAATCTGTTGTCTTTTCTTTCTTCAAAAATACCTGCCAAAGTTTCACCAACAACACTTTCACTTAATGTAACACCTGGGCGTTCTATGTTTGTACTTTCACAAAGCATTAAAAGCACGCCTTTTCTACCCAACTCTCCCATTCTTGCAAGGTCGGTAGTTTCACCAGCTATTGGTGTAAAGTCTATTTTAAAGTCACCAGATACAAAAACCACACCAACAGGGGTTGTAATAGCAAGTGCATATGCCCCTGCAATAGAGTGATTTACATGAATAAACTCTACTGTAAAACAACCAATTCGTACAACATGACCTGGGTTTACAGGTACACCTTTCATTTTAACACGTGGAAATTCACGTAATTTGTTATCTATTAAAGCCAAGCTTAATCTACTTGCATAAACTGGCGCTTTAACATCGTCTAAAAAGTATGGCAAACTACCAATGTGGTCTTCATGAGCGTGAGTAATACAAATACCTTTTATCATTTCTTTATGATGTTTTAACCAAGTCATATCTGGTATAACCAAATCCACACCCGGCATACTAGGTTCGGCAAAACCCACACCACAATCTATAACCAAGATATCATCACCGTAGCGAAGTGCTGTTATGTTATCTCCTACCTTACCAACACCACCAAAAAACATTACTTGAAGTTTGTTTCTACCTGGTCTTTGCTGATTATTATGAAAATGCTTTTTGTTAGGCATTCTTTCGCCTTCACCTTGCGTAGCATTATTATTTTCTTGATTGTTTCTTGAATGTCTGCTAAAAACTTTTTTTCTTATTTTTGGCGCATTAGAAACTTGTTCCTGCCCTGTTGCAGGAGTTTCAATTTTTATTTCGTTTTCCAATTTTTATCTCCTTTTAAATATTTTGTAAAAATAGAAAGATTTATTTAAACTTTTACTTTTGTATTAAAATATAATAATTAAAATACTTTCTATGTAATAAAACCAAAAAATGCAACTGCATTTTTATAAGTTAACTAATTAAATAATAAACTTTATTGTATTTAACTTTTCTTGTTCGTCAATTTTTTTAGGTGAAAATATATTTTCTTTATCTATGTAGTATCTTAGTCCGTTAAGTTGAAAATATAACACATTATTTACAATGCTACTATAAACAACACTTGCAGGTATTGTAAAAATACAACCTATACCAGCAGTTAAAATAAATACACCTATATTTATAACTAAAAGTATAACTATAGTAGCAAGTTGTGAAAGCCAAACAGTTTTAAAGTTGTTAAAAATAGATTTAAAGTTGTCCTTTAACCCTTTCCATATTCCTTGATTTTTAACCACTATTGCAGGTGCCCAACAACAGAAGAAAGCGTATCTTAAACTTAAAAGCAATGCAAGAACCATTAAAACAATGAATGGACCTATATAGTTAAAAATTCCGCCTAAAGCCAAAATATTAAATGAATACACAAAACCAGCCATTATAAGCAAATCTAGCGGTAAAACGGTAATCATTTTACATAAAGAAAGTTTTACAGAACGGCCTATATTACTAATAAAACAACCAGTAAATCCAAATTTTGCACAACTACCCATATAACCATAAACGCATTCAGTTAATGGGGTATCTGTTAATGCAAACATAAAAGCACCCAAAATAATTACTATTACCAATAGAACAATAACCAAAGGCAATAAGTTTGCTAAATCTAAACTAATTATTTCAAAAAACTCACTAATTATAATAGAAATATTAGACATTAAATAGTCTAGCCTAATATTTAAAACATTAGCTACAAAAAACTCGCTAATTCTATCAAAAAAACCAGAATTAACTAAATTTTCAATTAAAGTATAGCATAAAGCAAGTGCTATTCCACTTATAATTACAGCACATATAAGTTGAAATAACAACACCTTCCAAACCAATCCA
>JAFTUZ010000091.1 GCA_017466005.1 Clostridia bacterium
ATATTAAGAATTTACAAAATGAAATTGAAACACAACAATCTACTATTGAAAAATATAATGCAAAAATGCAAGAATTGCTTAATGATATAGAATTTGCAAATAAAAAACTTCAAGAATGTGAAATTGCTCTTGCTAATAAAGAAACAATTTTAAAATCAGCATCAGAACGTAGTGATGAAATTGCTACCGAATTACAAACATTGCAAGACGAACTTTCAAGAATTAATGCTAAACAAGACTACTTGAATTTAGAAATTGAAAATGTTAAAAAAGTTCAATCTACCGATGGGTTAGATGTTGCCGAAATTGGTTCTTTAAAAACTCAAAGAACAGAACAGTTGCGTGAACAACGTGATAAATTAAGTGAAACTTTAACTAATATGCGTGTTCAGATTGCAACTATTGAAAGTGAAATAAGTTCTTTTGACGAAAATATAGAAAGACTTTTAAACGAGCAATCAATACTTAATGAAAGTTTGGACGAAAACACTTCTTTGCTTGCTAAAAACAAGCAAACTATGGAAACAGCAATGCAACTTGATGCTAATAAAGACTTATCTTCATTGGGCGAAGAAGAGCAAAAAGTGGCTAAAATCCGTGAGCAAGTTGTTGAATATGAAAAAACCAAAGAACAAATTCACGAAATGCTTAAATTGATTAATGAAGAACGTGAACGTTTAACAATAGAATTAAGTAAAGCACAAGAAAAATTGTTCCAAGAAGAAGCCAAGTTAGGTCAGATAGACATTAATATTGAAACAATGAAAGAAAAAATATATGAAGACTACGAGCTTACATATAACACAGCACTTTCTTTAAAAGAAGAAAATTATGACCATATAGAAGGTCAGAAACGTATTAGCGAACTTAAAAAACAAATTAGTGCTTTAGGTTATGTTAATGTAAATGCTATTGAAGATAGTAAAACATTAGAAGAAAGTTATAATGAATATGTAGAAAAAATGGAAGACCTTACAAAAACAGAGTCTGATATTTTGGCTATTATAAAAGATTTAAGCGAGCAAATGATTGCTAAATTTGAATCAGAATTTGAACAAATAAACACTAACTTTACCAGAATTTTCCGTGAGTTATTTAACGGTGGTAATGCTAGATTAGTGCTAACCGATAGTGATGACATATTATCTGCTGGTGTAGATATTATTGCCGAACCACCTGGTAAAAAATTGCAAAACTTAAGTTTGTTATCTGGTGGTGAAAAGGCATTAACAGCAATAGCTATCTTGTTTGCAATTTTAAAACTCCGTCCAATGCCATTCTGTTTGCTAGACGAAATAGAAGCAGCATTAGATGATGCAAACGTAGAAAGATTTGCTAGATACTTGCATCGTTTTGCACAAGAAACACAATTCATTGTTATTACTCACCGTAAACCAACAATGGAACTTGCCGACTCGTTATTTGGTGTTACAATGGAAGAAAAAGGTGTAAGTAAAATTATGTCTGTTAAACTTAGTGATGCTATTAAAGCAACAGATGCTAAATAATTTTAATACGCATACACTTATAGTATGCGTATTATTCTTTAAATAAACAGTGTATGAAAATTTTTGTATAATATATTAAAAAATTGTACTACACAACTTAAATTAAATATTAAAAGGAAATAAATATGGGCTTTTTTTCTAAAATAAAAAATGCGTTTAAGAAAACAAAAACAGCAATAGATAATAAATTACTTCAAGTTTTTTCAAAAGGTGAGTTGGATGACGAATTTTTTGAAGAATTAGAATATGCTTTGGTGGCTTCTGATATTGGTGCGGTTGCGTCTGAAGAGATAGTTACTAGATTAAGGGCTGTTTCTTCTAAACAAAAATTAAGAAATCAAGAAGATGTAAAACAAGCACTGCGTGAAATTATGGTTGAAATATTAGAAGCAAATGAGCAACCAGAAACAACTTATCCACTTGTAATTATGGCTGTGGGAGTTAATGGTGTTGGTAAAACTACATCTATTGGAAAACTTGCAAACTATTACAAACAGCAAGGTAAAAATGTTTTGCTTGTTGCAGGCGATACTTTCCGTGCTGCGGCGGCAGAGCAATTAACCGAATGGGCTAAACGCAACAATGTTAAAATTGTTAAAAACAACGAGGGTAGCGACCCTGCCAGTGTTGTATTTGATGGTATTTCTAGTGCAAAAGCAAAAGGCTATGATGTAGTTATTGTAGATACGGCAGGAAGATTGCACAACAAAGTAAATCTTATGGAAGAACTTAAAAAAGTTTCAAGAGTTGTTGCCAATCAGTGGGAAGAGGCTTGTTATCAAAAAGTATTAGTTTTAGATGCTACAACTGGGCAAAATGCAATAAGCCAAGTAGAATATTTTGATGAGGCTATTGGTATAGATGGGCTTATTTTAACCAAACTAGATGGAACGGCAAAAGGCGGGGTTGTATTGGCAATAGCCCAAGAATATAATGTTCCTGTTATGTTTATAGGAACAGGTGAAGGTCTTGAAGATATAGAACCTTTTGATGCAAACAATTTTGTGGAAGCAATTGTTTAATTTATGGTTTAGTGTATAAAAACATATACTATCTATACAAAAATCATATATTATATATTAATTTTTAGCAAAAAATTAAAATATCTAGCTAACAGATATCGTTTAAAAATTTATTAAATAAAATAAAAAAACACATATTTTTTATGTGTTTTTTATTATTCTTCTTCGCTTTTATAAAGATTTTTATAAACCTCACAAGTTTTCATTAATTCTTTATGATTTCCTTCTGCAATTATTTTGTTTTCATCAAGTACAAATATTTTATCACAATCTTTAACGGTAGTTAATCTGTGGGCAACAATAATAATTGTTTTTTGTTTTTTAAGTCCATCAATAGCCATTTTTTATCTTTTTTGTCTAGCTTTTGTTGTTTCTTTTGTTCTTTTTTATTCATTAGCACCCCTTTGTATCTTTCTATAATAATTATAACATAAAACTAATAATTATGCAATAGGGAAAAATATAAAAAATTGCTATATAAA
>JAFTUZ010000092.1 GCA_017466005.1 Clostridia bacterium
ATATGTCAAAGGGGTAAATGTATTTAACATCAATAATAACTTCCGACTAATATGTCAAAATCCTTACGCACAGCTTTACACATTATAAAAAATTATTGTATCATTTAACTCTATTTTTGTTTTCCCATTTGGCACAAAATACTCATTATCACGTTTTACCAAAGCTATTAAATGTGTTTTTGGTAGATCAATCTCTTTAATCTTTTTATCTAACCACTCGTGCTTTTTATCAATATATGTTTCGCAAAGATTTATATCATTCTCTGTTTTTTCATAAGTTGCACCAATTAAAACTTCATCACCTTCTTTTAATACAGTAGAACCTTTGGGAACTATCTTTTTACCTTTTCGTGTGACAGTTAATATCAAAGCTTTACCGCCAAACTGTATATCTTTAATCAAATTTTGGTTCCAAGGATGAGATTCTGTCACATAAACTTTATTCAAAACAATTGCTGATTCTTGCTGAAAATCGTTAAACGTTTTTCTAACATCACTAAATCTATCTATCATATCAGATTTTTTAGCAATCAACGGTAATAATGAACCTTGAAAAGTTACTGACAATAAAGCAACAACAAATACAATATGAAACAAATCATAAACAAGTGCAGTATTTTCTGAAACAACTAAAATTGCAAAAACTATTGATGCAGCACCTCTTAAACCCGCACTTGAGATAAAAATAAATTGATTCCATTTTACTTTAAACGGAGCAAGAGTTATTAATACCGCCAAAGGTCTTGCAACAAAAGTTAAAAACAAAGTTACTAATAATGCTGGCAACAACACCTCTGGAATTTTATGAGGAAACGACAAAAATCCAATCAAAAAGAATATGATAACTTGAAATAATGCTGTTATTCCGTCAAAAAAATGCATAAGGCTAAGTTTGTTTCTAATTTCACAGTTGCCTAGAATAATCCCTGTAATATAGACACTCAAAAAACCATTCCCTTGCACCAAATCAGGGATAGAAAAGGATAACAGAGCAACTGCAACCATAAATATAGTATCAGTCCCTTCACTTAAAAGTTTTGTACGTTTTAATATAAACAACGCACCATAAGCAATTGCTATACCAAAAAATATCCCCAAGAAAATTTGTTTAAACAATAACGGAGCTATCTCAAAAGTACTTCCACCTTTAAGCATTGCAATACCTAATAACGTCAAGATATATGCAAACGGGTCATTACTACCACTTTCCATCTCCAAAAGCGGAGCTGTTCCATACTTTAGGTTCAAACGTTTTGAACGTAATATAGAAAAAACTGAAGCTGCATCAGTAGAGCTTATAACAGCACCTATTAAAAAACTCTCTACAAACGGCAATTTTAATACATAATTACAAAATATTGTACAAAAACCTGCCGTCAAAATGGTACCTAAAGATGAAAGTAAAACTGCTTGAGTTGTTAACCTTTTGCATTCTGGTTTTTTAGTACAAAATCCACCATAAAATATAATAAACAACAACCCGATTGAACAAAGCTTTGAAGTTAAATCATAA
>JAFTUZ010000093.1 GCA_017466005.1 Clostridia bacterium
ATAATTTGGCCGTTACTAAAAATTTCCGAACCAGCAGCTGCAGATACTTTTGAAAAGAAATCATATGTAAATAATCTCAGTATATATGCCAAAATATACGCACCGCACAAGCAAACCATTATAATTCGCCCTACAGATATTTTTTTATAAGTTTTATTACTTAATTTTTTAATTAACAAAATTGAACCAATGCCACAAACAATAGCAAATGCCAACAAAACAAAATTCACAAAAAAACCTTCTTTTAATATTTATTTCGTTATATTTTATCATACTTAATATATTTTTACAATTTTTTTTCGCAGTTTACCGAGTTATAAGTTTTTTTAAAAAAATAGCCTGTTTTGGCTATTTTTTTCATTTTTTTGCGTAATTTTTGTTAATTTTTACCAATTTAGAATAAATTTCCACTATCTTCTTCAATATCCACACCAACCAAAGCCTGCTCACAAAGCCCTAATAGAAGGTCTTTAAGTTCGGACAAATTGTTCCCAAAATTGAATGCCGCAACAGTTTCGTGACCACCACCGCCAAGAGCCGCAGCAATTACAGAAACGTCAACACCATTTTTTGCTCTCATAGATGCATAATAAGAACCATCTTCTTGTTTAATAAATAAAACTGCTATATATACGCCTTTTATATTAATTGCATTATTTACAATGCCAATAGTGTCCGCATTATTTGCGCCACATTCCTTTAAGTCCTCACCTGTTATTTTCATAACCGCAACCCTGTCGTTTAGGTAAAACGACATAGAGTGCAAAGCTCGCTCAAGCAATTTTAAATTACTTTTTGTTTTATTTTTTAGTAAATAGTCTTTTATGGAATCTAATGATTCCATATCGTTAACCTTTTCAGCAATTTCTGCAATAATTTTATAAGACGATACCTTTATTGTACCTTGCGTAAGGTTAACAGTATCAGAAACAATTCCAGCATATATAAATTTACAAACATCGTTACTTATATCAAATTCTAACGCCTTTAACAAAATATAAATTAGTTCACAAGTAGACGAGGTTTTATAAACAAAATTGTGATTTGCAAACAATTCATTATTTTCATGATGGTCAATTAAAATTGTATTTTTGGCAGACTCAAAAATCGTTGCATATTCCCCCATTCTCTGAACGGTTGGACAGTCAATACAAATCGCCAAGTCGTAAACTTCATCGCTTTTTATTTTGAATTTTTCGCCCTTAACGATTGGCGCCAACATTTCATTTTCATCGGCGATATTTGCGAAAATATCAATATTTTTATCACAAACACGCTCTAAATTTGTCAAAAACGCCCTTTTTATTGCAACTGCAGAAGCCAAGCAGTCAACATCAGGTTCTATATGACCTAAAATTGCAATACTTTTTGATTCGTTTATTATTTCCTTTATTAACTTTATGGATTGCATAACCCACCTTTTATATTATATTTCAACATTAATATTCTATGCAGTATGCAATGTAGATAATATAAACGACAATCTTCTATCAGCAAAATAACTACACTACTGCCTTTATTAATTGTAAATTCTATTACAAATTTAATTGCAACATAAACAAGATTTTATCATAGACAATAAATTATTGTCAAATAAAATAACATCGCAACTTCAAACAAGTTGAAGTTA
>JAFTUZ010000094.1 GCA_017466005.1 Clostridia bacterium
ATTGGTAACCATTAATGTTGCTACAGATATTAAAGAAAGCATAGCAAGCCTTAACACATATTTTGCTCTAGTATTTTTTAACCAATCAAAATATCCGCGTATATGATAACCATTTAGTTGAATAATTTGCATAAACTTATAGCCTTCATAACAAAGCAAAATAGCATTAATAACAGATATTATAATTGCTATTGTAAAATGCCCATTACTGAAATCAAAAAAATCAGTTGTCATAACTCCTCCCAAAATTTCATACATAAATCACAGTATTGCTCTAAATTTTCTATATGGCAATAATGCCCACCATTTAAAATTACTAACCTACTATTTTTTATTATTTTATTAAATTTTTTCCCCATACCTACTGGGGTTTCTTTATCATTTTTACCCCAAACCAACATTGTTGGTATGGTTATTTGTTTAGCATCTTCTTTTAAATCTTCGTTAACTACTTTTACAAAAATTGCTTTCATTTTATCATCTAGTTGTTTGTAATCACTAGAACCAAAACTGTCTAACACCGTTTTATCTTTTTTTCCTAAAAGTACTTCTTGTTTTAATTTTTTAAATTTTTTAACTTGTTTTTGTTGCTTAAAACTTAATTTTTTTCTAATTCCTGCACTATCACTTAAAATCAAACTTTTAAATAAATTAGGATAATTAGAGCAAAGTTTTATTGCAACCCTACCACCAAAAGAATGCCCCACCAAATTTACATCTTTTAATTGCAAATTATTAATTAAATTTAGTACGGCATTTGCATATTCTGACACACCCCAAACACTACTAGGCTGACTGCTTTTTCCAAATCCCCAAAAATCTATATTTATAGTTTTGTAGAAATTAGAAACATTATTCGCCACCGCTTTAAAATCGCTAATATCACTACCCCAACCATGCAAAAACAACACAGGTTTGCCATTGCCTAATATTTCGTAATTTGTATCAGCACAAAAATCCAATTACTCCCCCTTAAATTAAAGAAATTTTTTCATTAATATTGCATTTTCTCTTTCGGAGTAATATTGTTTGCGTTCGCCAACTTTTTCAAATCCCATTTTCTGGTATAAAGATAATGCAGGATAATTATGGTCATTAACTTCAAGCAATATTTCTTTTGCATTCTGTTTTTTACCTAACTCAAAAATATAACTTATTAATTTTTGCCCCACGCCTTGCAATCTTGCTGTTTTTAAAACAACAACACGCAAAATTTCTATTTCTTCGCCTAAATCTATAACCGAAATGTAACCAAGTGGTTTTTCTTTACTTTTTAAAATATAACAAGCATAACTTTTGTTATCAAAACTTTGTTCTAACGATGTTTTGCTCCATTGCAAATCTTCTGGGTCGTCCTGACTTTCCATTTCACAAAGTGTTTCAATATCTTTTAGCTCACCTTTTTCTATAACAAGATTTTGTTCATCATATGTTAGTTTTTCGGCTTGGCTGACTCTTAAATACACAGGCTTAATATTTATATAGTTTATAAAGTTATTTTGGGCAATTTTATATTGCATACATAAATTTAATGCTTCTGGTGTAAAATTTTCAGATTCTCCCAATAAATCAACCCAATTTTTTTCTTTTTCATTATTATCATTATAAACCATTACCACATCATCATTATACAAAGAATGTATGTAACCAGTAAAATGTTTTATTTTATTAACTTTAGGTTCGGTTATAGCAATAAGTTCATCTTTTTTTCGTTCAAAAAGTTGAAAATAAACCAAATCACTTCCTGCATTTATAACCGCACAAACAGGTTTTGATAATGCTTCTTTATTATTAACAACAGTATTATATGCAAGCACTTCAAGTGATGTCCCGCATACGCATTTCAAATTTTTTGCAAAAGCAAATGTTTTTGCTATAGAAAGACCAATTCTAATGCCGGTAAACGACCCAGGCCCTGTTACAACAC
The DNA here is from genome assembly GCA_017466005.1 of Clostridia bacterium. Next base: position 1,928 of record JAFTUZ010000094.1, read on the forward strand.
CAATTACATCAATTTCGTTTAAGTTGGTATTTGCTTGTTCAAAAAATTCTTCTAATAATGGAAAAAAAGTTTCACTGTGCCTAGAAAATCCAGCATCTTTAAAATAAGCCTTACCATCTATATTTAATGCAAATTGAGTTCCAACACCAGTAGTATTAAAAGATAATATTTTCATCTAGCCCCTCCACAACAAATTTTCTTTTGTTTTCGCCAATTACATAAATTGCAACTTTTATTGCATCTTCTGGAAATAGTGATGGTACATTTTCTGCCCACTCTACAAAACAAATACCGTCTTTACTTTTTATATAATCACTCAGCCCCATTTCTTCGGCTTCTTCCGCACTTTCCAATCTATACATATCAAAATGATATATAGGAAATTTACCATTATATTCATTCATAATAGTAAAAGTTGGGCTGGTTATTACCGACCCAACACCCAATTTTTTCGCAACACTTTTTACAAAAGTGGTTTTGCCAGCACCTAAATCCCCCGATAAAAGAACTACATCACCAGCCTTTAACACATTTGCAAACTGTTGTGCAAATTGTTCAGTTTCAGAAAGCCCTTTACTTTCAAACTCCATAATTATTCCTTTTTTTCTTTTACTGTTTTAGTTTTTGCAACTTTAGCCTTTACTTCCTTATCTTCTTTCTTTTGAACTTTTTTCTCTATTTTTTCCACTTGCTTTCTTTCTTTTTCAAGTAGTTTAGAAATACTAGCCAAAGTGTATGCATTTTTACCATCGTTCCACAATTTTTCTAAATGATACATAGTTCTTAATTCGGCTGTAAATAAATGCACTATTACCAAATCAAAATCTAGCACTATCCATTCGCCAGCACCCTCTTTACGGAACATCTTAACACCTTTTTGTGCAAGTTTTTCTTCCACTAAATCACCAAGCGCTTTAATATGGATACTGTTTAAACCAGTTGCCAAAACAAACCAGTCTGCTAAATTGCTTAAATTTGAAACATTTAAAAGCAAAATTTCTTGCGCTTTTTTATCATCTAATATATTTGCTATTTCTATTGCAATATCACGATATTCATTAATTTCGTTATTAACCATATTTTTCACACCCCTTTTTTGCAAAAAACTTGTTTATAAGTAGTTCCATAAAACCATCTTATATATAAATTATAACAGTAAACACATCAAATTGTCAACTTAAAGGCATATACTTGCAAATTTTAGTCAATAATTTTTTAAAAGGAGTTATTATGCAAAAATATAAATTTTCTACTATTATAGATTTAACAATAACAGTAATTTTCTTTTTTCTACTTTTTTTCTGTTGGATTAGATTTTATACTAAAAATTTAACTTTATCAATAATTGGTGCAATTTGTGCATGTTTTATAGTTGTATTTTTATTGTATTTTATAAAAAATAAAAAGAATAATAAAAAATCATTAAATACCAAACAAAAAAATTTAGCATTAGATTGTTCTGTTCAACTTATGTTTACCCCTCAAAACAAAGTACAAGAATATTTTGAAAAATTACTAAAAAACAAATATAAAACCATGAAAATCAATGGTGGCATAAAACTTACTAGCGATACTTTTAACGCATTCTTTTTCCCTGCCTATACAGTTGAAAAGCTACTCACCGAGCATTTATCTCAAATTATTGCCCTTAGCCCAAAGCCTTGTAATCAAATTTTTATTGCTACTAACAATGCCGAAAATAGTACATTAGAATTAGCAAAATCTATTAAAAATATATCAATCACAATATATAACAGTTTTCAAACGTATGAAAAAATAATTTCTAAATCCAATATTTTACCAGAAAAAGTTATAGTTACCGAAATATTAAAACCAACACATAAACAACTGTTGCAATACGCATTTAGTAAGCAACGTTCTAAAAACTACTTGCTATTTGGTTTTATTTTAATATTATCTAGCTTTTTTGTAGCATTTAAAATTTATTATTTAATATTTGGCACCGCACTTATTTTAACTGGAATTATTGTAAGATTTTTACCTTATAAAAAACAAGAAACAAAAGTTGAAATTCTATAAAATAAAAAATAGGCAAAAAGCCTATTTTTTTAATCTTTTAAGTTCTTTTTTAGCTTCTTTATCAGCCTTTTTATAAAGCACAAACTTTCTACCAATTACTTGAATCACTTCAGATTGTGTTCTTTCCGAAAGTTCAATCGCTGCTTCTTTTGTATCTAACGGACAATTTTCTAAAACTGAAACTTTTATAAGTTCACGTGCAAACAATGCTTGGTCTGCTGTTTGAACAGTTTCATAAGAAATACCATCTTTACCAATTTGTAATATAGCATCTAATTTTTGTGCTTGTCCTCTTAATTCTGCTCTTTCTTTTGAGGTCATAATTTTCTCCTTTATATTATTATTCTTTATATTCAAATTCTATATCGCCTACCACAACAGTATCACCATCACGCAATCCCATTCTTTTAAGTTCGTTAATAATTCCATCTTTTCTTAATCTTCTTTGGAAGTAGGCAAAACTTTCTTCATCATCTATACTTACACGTCTTAACATTTCATTTATTCTACCACCAGTAACTTGGAAAACATTATCATCTAATCTTGTAAAATCTAATGAAGATGTATCACGAACATCAAACTCAAACTCTTCACTTGGTATTTGCTCTACTGGCGGAATATCTTTTATAGTTTCAAAAATAGAATCTACAAGTTCATCTAAACCTTGATGTGTATATGCCGAAACAGCACAAACTTTGTAATTTTTGTATTCTTTATGCTTTTTAAGTTCAGCCTTAAAATCATCAACAGCAGTGCTATCAGGTGCCAACATATCACACTTATTTAAAACAACCACTTGTGGCCTTGTTGATAAAACTGCACTATAATTTTTAAGTTCAGCATTAATTTTTAAAAAGTCGTCAAAAGGCTCTCTACCTTCACTACCAGAAATATCCACTAAATGTAAAATCATTCTTGTTCTTTCTATGTGGCGTAAAAATTCATGACCAAGCCCCAAGCCTTCACTTGCACCCTCTATTAATCCCGGAATATCTGCAAGTACGCAAGTTTTATCAAACTGCTTTAACACCCCTAAATTTGGAGATAAAGTTGTAAAGTGATAGTTTGCTATTTTAGGCTTTGCGTCAGTTATACTAGCAAGTAATGTAGATTTCCCCACATTAGGAAAACCAACCAACCCCACATCAGCAATTGTTTTTAATTCTAAAACAATTTCGTGCTCTTCAGTTACCTGACCTTTTTGACTGTAATGCGGTGTTTGGTGTCGGCTACTTGCAAAACATTGGTTTCCTTTTCCACCTAATCCACCTTTTAAAATAGTGTATTGCTGTTTGTCTTCAAACATATCTATAATAACTTTATCTGTTTCAACATCTTTAACAACTGTTCCACAAGGCACTGTTACATATAAATCATCAGCAGATTTACCAGTACAGTTTCTTCCAGAACCATTTTCACCATTTTTAGCACGGAAATGCTTGTTAAATCTAAAGTCTATTAATGTGTTAACACTACTATCGGCAACTAAAATAACATCTCCACCTTTACCGCCGTCGCCACCATCTGGGCCACCATTAGGCACATATTTTTCACGGCGAAAAGTGGCAGCACCATCGCCACCATTTCCTGCCTTTACATAAATTTTTACCTTATCTATATACATAACTACCTCTTCTTATAAAACTTACAAATATCTTTTAAATTACACTCATTACATTTAGGATTTCTAGCCGTACAATGATATCTTCCAAAAAGCACTAATCTATAATGATATTCATCACCTAAATAATTAGGATATAATTTTTTCCACATTTTTTCTGTTTGGTCTGGAGATTTTGAATTAACTAAACCTAATCTATTTGTAACCCTAAATATATGGGTATCAACACCAATTTCTTTTGCACCAAAAGCAACAGACGAAACAACATTTGCCGTTTTTTTACCTACACCAGCAAGTTTTACTAACTCATCTGATGTTTCTGGTAAAACACCATTATAATCATTTATTAATTGTTTACTCATTTGTATAATATTTTTAGCTTTGTTATGATAAAAACCAGTTGAAAATATTAGTTTTTCTAATTCTTCTTGTTTTAAATTTGCAAAATCCTGCGGTGTGTTATATTTTTTAAACAAAGTATTTGTAACCATATTTACCCGCTTATCAGTACATTGTGCACTTAACATTACTGCAACAAGTAATTCAAAATTAGAATTAAAATTCAATTCACATTCTGGATTGGGAAACATATTTACTAATTCATCAAAAACTATTTTAACTTTAGTATTTTTATCCATATTTTTATTATACCATAACATTAATAAAAAGAATATACATTTTTAAAAATTTTAAAAATATTTTTTACATATCTTTTTCCTTGACTTAAAATAGGTTTAATTATATACTATTTTAGATTAGGGGGTGTAATTTTGGATAATTTTGAAAGTTGGAGTAACAACATTTATAAGGCACTTAAAAAAGATAAACACAAGAAAATTGTTCTTGTAGCAGGTGCTTCTAGTTCTGGTAAAACATTTAATGCTGCAAGGCTAGCAAAACAACTTGGTTGCCATGGTATGAAGGCCGTTACCATTTCTTGTGATGCATATTATAAGGGTTTAACAGATATTATAGTAGAAAAAGCGTTTGCTAAAAACACATTTGCCGAGCAAACAGTTATTTTAATTCCACAAATTTGTGATATTGTTAAAAAGCATACAAAGGATTTAGACCGTCCTGTTAAATTCTCTCCAGATAACTTTAAAAAAATGCGTGATAGTTTTGCTTCTATTATGCCACAAGCAGAAGCACAAAAACTTATAAAAGCATTGCACAAAGAATATTGGACAATTAACTTTGACTCTGCATCAACAATAGACTATTTAAGGCTTGCAACAGATATTAAAACTTTTATAAACGAGCCAGAAAAAGATGTTTATTTCCCAGATTATAGTTTTAAAAAGTGTGAGTCTACTTTTAATCCAGAAAATAGAATTAAAGGTGCCGACTACGACTGTATTATAATAGAAGGCTTGTTTGTTTTAAGAAAAGAATTGCTTTCTCAATTAAATAGTAAAAACATATTAAAAACTGGTGTAACTTGTGATTTAACTACTTTATTTACTAGAAGAATAAATAGAGATTTAATGAATGCAAATTCCAGAACAATTACAACACCAGAACAAGAAATTATGGGGTTTATCACCTACATAATGCCTTCTTATTTTTATGAAATTTACCCTACACTACAAGAAGCTAGTTTTATTTTAAATACCGAAATAAAAGAGCCTGTAGATGACCGTGAAGTAGCATTTTGGCAAAGAAAATATCGCACAACCGATGCAGTTTTTAATACTATTAAAGACTTAAAAATGAAAGAAATAAGTTCGGTTTATCAGGAAGATTTTTTTCTTGAAAATATTACAAAACCAACCACTAATAACATAAATGTGTGTTTAAGAAAACAAAATAACGAACTTGTAAAACTTTCTATAAAAGCGGAAAATGATGTTCCTTATTCTATAATCCAAAATATTGAAGAATTTGATTTAGCAACAATGCTTCAAGGTAAAGCAAGAAATATTAATCTTCTTATGAAAATGTTTGGTAACCGTGGGTTTGAAACTACCGTTATTCTACATAAAGTAAGAAAAGTGTTTGAATATCAAAATTGCCGTTTTAAAGTAGATATTATAGAAAACTTTGGCATATTTATAGAATTCTACCCTATGCCAATGAAAATTTTAAAACAACTTAAAAAACTATTAAATTTACAAGAAGGACAAAATTATTCATATTTCTTGTTATTTAAAGATAAATTAAAAGAACTTGCACACGAATTAAAAGCTGTAACCTACAACATAGAAAATTTAGATGTAGAACAAATAAATAAAGAATTTAGGGTTAAAAAAGTTGAACAATATATATTAGATTTTAATTCTAAACAATTACAAGAAGATATAATAAATACTTTCGGTAAAGAAGATATTGATTTATCTATAATTGGTTCTGCACTAATTGAAAATATAGATGGAATTAATAAACTTATATTATTAGACGCAACAGAAAGCAGAATTTTCTTTAAACAAAAATTAGATAACGAAACAACAGCACTATGGAAAGAAAAATATTTATTAAAAAGCAAAACTATTAAAAGATATACTGTAATAAAATCTTTATTTTATGGTGTTAAACTAGATTGTGATGAGGATAATAAATTTACTTTACGAATCAGATTTGATAGAACACTTTATACCATTGAACAAGCAAGCAAAATGGCTAAACACTTCTTTAAACCAGATGTTAAATTTATTATTCCAAAACCAAAAGCAGAAGTTAAAACAGAAGATACAAAAGAAAATAATGTTGTAGCAACTAAAGAAAAAAAGACCACTAAAAAAGAAACAAAGAAAACTACTATCGTAAGAAGTTTGCAAAATTCTGTTAAGATTTATCTCACTGTACTCTATTTCTTTAGAATAATAAACAGATTTTACAATTAGTCTGTCTATCAAAAACACCTGCTCATCGCTCAAATACAACACAGCA
>JAFTUZ010000095.1 GCA_017466005.1 Clostridia bacterium
TGAATAAAACATATAACGGCATTACAATAGAGTTCACAAAAAGTGGAGCAGAGAAATATCAAGAGCTTTCTAAACAGGTTGCAGCAACAGAAAGTTCAACAATTTATTTCTATATTGGTGGGGCAAAACAAACAAGCTTAGAAATTGAAGAAAGCAAAGAAGATTCTTTGAGCTTTTACTTTGATGGTAACAATATAAGCTATGAAAATGTTCAAACATTTGCACTTCAAATCTTAATGTCTTCAACCGGTGTTAATTTAGAAATTATTTCTAACAATCAAACATCACCAACACTTGGAAACCAAACATTAATGCTTTGCTTAATTGCACTTGTAGCAGCACTTGTTGCAGTTTTAGTTTTATTCCCAGTATTCTATGGAAGATTCGGCATAATAGCAGACTTATCTGTTTTATTTGGAGTTGTATTCAACATTTTCGCGCTTCAAGCATTACCATTTACAACAAGCTCAATAGCAGGTTTAATTGGTTCGGCATTTGGTATGGCTGTGCTTGTTGTTTGCCATGTAATTTACTTAAACAAAATGAAATCAGAATTTAAAGCACTTAAAAAATTGCAACTTTCTGCAAAAACAGGTTTTAAAAAGTCTTGGCTTAAAAATTTAGACATTTGCGCTTTAACATTCCTTTCTGGTGTATCACTTGGTTTATTTAACATACCTTTTGTTTCAACATTTGGAATAAGTCTTGCAATAGGTTCATTTATTGCATTATTTAATACAATTGTTATGTTTAAAGACTTTGTAACTTGGTATGTTTACATTAATCCTAAAAATTTCAAGGCTGTAAAATTTACTAAGGAGGAAGGCAATGAATAGTCTAAAAAATAAATTATCAAATGTTAAAACAAATTTTTCAAAAAATATAGTAACAAGCGTTATTGTTCCAGCAGTTTTAGTTGTGCTTTGTGTAATTTTAGCAATAACTTTAGGCTTTAATAAAGGCATAGACTTTGGCGGTGGAATTTTAGTTTCTGTTAAAACAGAAAGCAATTTAGAAAACGCTAAAGAATATTCAGACTTTACAAAAGAAGTAAACGAAGTTTTAAAAGAAAATAAAGTTAATGCTTCAGTTTATTTAGTAGAAAAAGATTCTGTAACATACGACAGTGTGTTAGTTGTTAAAATAGACTACAACACAAAAAATGCTAAAACAGAAGAGTTGGTAGAAAGCTTAAAATCAGATTTAGTTTCTGCGTTCTATTCAACCGAATCAGCTGAACAAATTGAACTTAGACATTTAGTAGAAGTATCAACCTTTGGCTCATCGGTAGCTTCTGGCCAAGTTGTTTCTGCAATACTTGCAACATTTGTAGCAGTGCTTTTAATTTGTGTTTATGTTGGATTTAGACAAGGTATGCACAGTGCTGTTTTAACACTTTTATCATCTTTTATATCTTGCGTTTTAGCTGTTGCGGTTATTGTTATTGCAAGAATAAAAATTAATGCTCCAACACTTGCATTAATGCCACTTACAGCAATTATCAGTTCTCTTGCAACATTTATGTTTATTGCAAAAACTAAAAAATTGCTAAAAACTTCTAAGTACGAAAGACAAAACAATTATGTTTTAGCAAACGATGCAGTAAAAGAAAACCTATATTCAACCATTGTAGTTTTAGGTTTAGTGGCACTACTTGCACTTATACTAGGTTTATTAAATATTTCTAACTCGGTTGTGTTCTTAAGTTTTGGGATCATTGCGTGTTTAATTGCAATTGCTTACACTAATATGTTTATAATTCCAGCTATTTTTGGTTTAACTTTTGTTAGAAAAGTAAAAAGAGAAAAAACAAAAAAAGCAAAACAAACACAAAACCTTAGCGAAGAAGAAGTTTTAAAAGAAACCGATTTAGATAACTTAACATCAAATTAA
>JAFTUZ010000096.1 GCA_017466005.1 Clostridia bacterium
CCAATTCGGCAAGGGCCAGAAGGCAGCATGCATTGTGGGGCCGGTGCGTGGCAACGAAATCCAGCAGCTTTATGTTTGCTCCCAGTTGGTAAAGACATTGAAAGCATTAGAGCAAAAGGGCTGTATTTCAAGTAATAAAGAAGTTTTAATTTTTACTTTAGATGCCAACGGCAAAGTTTACATTCAACCCTTTGTAGGACAATCACAAGAAATTCAAACAGATTATAATGGGGGTGGAAAATGGTAAGAAGATTTTGGATTATTATTGCCCTTTCAGTAGTTTTGTTATCTGCGGTTATATTAGAACAGATATACACAGATAATGCAGTACAAACATTAATAAACAACACTCAAACTTTACAAACATCAATAGAAAACGAAAACCTAACCGAAAGCAAACAACAAGCACTAGAAATAAAAGAATATTGGGATAATAACGAAGTAATTATAAGTATGTTTGTAGATTATAGAGATATAGAACAAATTGGTAGGCAAATAGAACTTGTAAATTCTCATTTAGATAATGAAGATTTTGAACTTGCAAAAGTTGAATGCAATTTATTGTTGCACATAACCACAACATTTAAAAACACTATTGGATTTGATTGGCAAAATATAATTTAATAAAATTTTAATAAAAAACACGCAAAAATGCGTGTTTTTTATAATTTTTATTTATTTTTTTGTTTTTTAACTTTTAAAATTCTTGGCATAGTATCTATTTTAGAAAAAATAGAAACCACATCTACAAGTTTAAAGCAAATACAAAGTATAGCAAAACTACCCAAAGACAACACCGCACCTATACACAAAGAAATAAACGAAGGGAAAAATGTCATACAAAGGTTATATCCCCACTTACCTAGTAATGCCGATGGTATTATAAACAACAACATTAAAAGCATTGGTTTTAAAATTCCAAATTTTAATTTTGTGTGCTTTGCTATTAGTATTAAATTTAATGCAGTAGTAAGTGTCATACAAAGCCCAAATCCCCAAACTAAAGCATCGGCTTGCATAAATGATGAACAACACACAACAAACAATAAAAGCACCACACCGCCCAATATGTTGTTTATAAACGACTTAACTTCTAGATTAAACGAATTTAATATACTAGATGTTATATTACTTAACCCAAGCGGAACCATTATCCAAGCAGCCTTTGCCAAAAACACACCACTCATTTCGTTGTCAAAAATAAGTTTACCTATTTCTGGCCCAAGCCCAACATAAAAAGGAATAAATAATGCACTTACAAGCACAGCAAATATAATACAAGTTTTAATCCTGCTTTCCACCAACTCTTTTTGGTTTTTTGCTATTGCCGAAGAAAGTTCTGGTATAAGCGTAAACGATAATGCCCCAACAATGGTAGATGGTAAAAACAACAACGGAAAAGTCATACCCATAACCACACCATATAGTGCCAACGCATTTTCGTTTGGCACCCCCGCTAAAACAAGCATTAGTGGAAACAACACGGCAATTACTGGCTGAATTAAACTTGTTGCTGTTCTAACCCCAGTAATAGGAACAGAACTTTTTAATACGGTTTTAATATAACCGTTTGGTTTTGCAATCTTACCACCCTTTTTAAAGTAAACAATAGTTGCAAGAATTGCCGAACATACACAAGCAATAGAAAGCGACCAACCAGCAATAGTTGCACCATCAGCCCCCTTAAACAACCATAATGCCATAACAAAGAAAAAGATTATTCTTAAAATTTGTTCGGCAAGTTCGGTCCAACACACCGAAAAATAATCTTGCCTTCCCCACAGCGAACCACGAAAAGCCGAATACACAGCACTTGCAATTACTGCTGGAAGTAGTGTTAATAATATCTCCATACACCTAAAATCGGTAAATAACTTACCAATAAAATCGTGGAAAATAACAAAAATCCCAGATATAAACACACTAACAGCCAACCCAATAATTAAAGCAGATGTAGCCACCGAAGATTCGGCTTTTGGATTTTTAAGCGCGCGCTGTGTGGCGGTGAATTTAGATACAGCCAAAGGCAAACCACTAGAAACAATTACATTTAACACCATAAAAACAGAAAATGCCACCTGATAAACACCTAGCATTTCTGCTCCTAATTCACGCCCCATATAAATTCTAAAAATAAAGCCTAAAAATCTTGTTACAACCGAAAAACCAGCCACAAGCATAACGGCTTTAAACAACGACTTACCTATAATATCACCCCTACTTATATGTATGGATTATTTGTGGTTTTTAGAATTAAAATATAAAATTAGCAAAAATAAAAGCACTGTTTCATACAATAATATAAACAAACTTATTCGCTTAAAAGGATAGCTTATGATTAAAAATCTTGGCAAAAACAAACATTTTTGCTCTACCATATTACATCAAATAAAGCCAAACGAAACATATGAGAGCATTGCAAAACTTTATGGCACATCTGCACATTTTATACGCCAACAAAACCCGCACCCGCTACGTGTGGGTGATTGCCTTGTTTTGAAAGATATAAACAAAACTTTTTATGTGGTAAAACCATGTGAAACTTTAGAAATTATTGCAAGAAAAACCAACACTAGTATAGAAAACTTAAAACAAAAAAATAAAATCACTGTGCATTTTGTTGGTCAAATGCTAGAAATATAATGTTAAAAAAAATTTAACCCAAATTAATTACACAACCCGTTTAATTTTATATAAAAACACACAACTTGACAAAATTTTATTATAGTGCTAAAATACCTGCAATAAATTTGCGAGGTGAATTATGTCACATAATATGATAGATAAATTTGAAGAAGATTTATTAATTGTAAAACAAGCAAGATATTTAGAAGCAAAAGGTTTACATTTTTTAACAAGCAAGTATTGGATTAAATTAGATGAACAATCACCAAGATTATCAAAATTATTTAATGCAAAAAAACACGCATACGATAATCTTGAGTTATTTATTAAAGAAAAAAGTTATGCCGTAAAACACAATCACATTAATTATGGTGAAAAAATTACACCGCTAAATATAAAATCTTTAACCTATAAAGATTTTGAAAAATTTCCTACAACTGGGCACTTTTACACCGACGAGTTAGAAAAAATTGAAAAAGCATACAAAAAAATGAAAAAGCTTGACCCTACTCGTTATATGCAAGATGCTTACCCAGCAAAATTAAAAGAAGTTCATAAACTTAAAACAGAACAACATCAGTCTATAGAAAACGTAAGCCTTGCTTTTGATGAATACTACTCTCAACGTTTTGAGCCTGATTTTGATATTTTTAAACTAGATTATATAATTCAGTATGTTAAAACAAACTCTACTTCAAACTATTTTAAAGAGTTATATTTACAAAGAAAAGACCAAGTTGTTAAAATAAATGAAACATACGATACATACAAAAAAATGGCAGAACTGTTAAAAGATAAACAAGAAGTTCCATCTTTTGGCAAATTTTTAAGAACAGCCGAACACTGCAAATTTTCTATAAAAGAATTAGAGGAAGACGGTAATTTTATTGGTCAGTACACAGATATTCAATTAAAAGAACAAAGTCTTGAAGAATTAAAAAACAACAATTTACAAGAAAGCAGAATTTTACTAGAAAAAGCAAATTTACAATCTGCTGGTAAATATCAAAGCACAATATATAGTTTTGAAAGTTATGAATCAGAACAAGATGAAAACGAAAAAGAAAACAAATTAAACGAATTAAAAATGAAAATTGTAGTAGAAACAAAACCAAAACAAAGATGTATGTAATATTTTTTAAAACAAAGTAAAGCAATAAGTATAGTATAGGCTACTATATTTTCAAAAAAATAAATATAGGGGGTAAATATGACTTTAAACAAAGCATTTGCATTAAGATTGAGTGATTTATTAATTCAAAAGAATATGAGTAAATATAAATTTGAAAAGAAATCTGGAATAACACATTCCGCTTTACGATACATTTTTAATGAAGTAAACAAAGATTTAAAATTCTCTACTATTGTAAAGGCTGTATATGCTTTAGATATGACTTTAGAAGAATTTTTTGCCGCCCCTATCTTTGACCTTGTTAATTTAGATTTTGATTAAACAAACAAAAAAAGAACCTAACAAATAGGTTCTTTTTATTTTTAAACAACTAAAACTTGCACATAAATTTATTTGTGCAAGAAAAAATAAGCAACTATTAATATAAAAATTGGAACATATAACATCATACTAATATTATAGCAAATTTTATTTAATTTGTCAATATTCAAGTTTTGGAATATTTATCCAAATATTGCCTATTGTTTTCTTTTAGAAATTAATTTTAAAAAATCTATTAAAAGTGGTGTTCTTGGGTCTTCATTAAATATGCCAATATGTGTAAACTCTATCTGCTCAAAATTAGCGTCTACAACCACACCATCAAATTGTGTTATAACTTTAAAATTATTCCCCACAATTTCTACACCACTAATTTCATTTATTTTAGGCACCAAATTATTACACTCTAATTCCAGCCCCAAAATTTGTGCATTATGCAAAGCAATTTCTACCCTAACCGTATTTTTATTTTCAATAGGTTGTTCAAGTTTAGTTTGCAAATACACACAAAAAATACTGTTTTCAAACTTAACACTATTAACTATCCAATTTTTAAAATCAGGAAAAAATCCAAGAGTATTTTCTAACACATCTGCGTTTATAATTTTTTGTTTTAAATTCAAAATTTTATATTCCAATTTTCCACACCTTTTAGTTTTAATTAATTTAATTTTAGCACACTACACAAATTTTAGTCAATAACAATTTTACAATCACAACAAATTAAATTTAATAACATTTTATTTAAAATTCAACAATTTATAAACTTAATAAAAAGTTAAAAAACAGCACTATATACTCACATTTTATATACATACCCGCAAAAATTGTAGTTTTATAACAAAAAATTAGTCATTTTATAAAAATTAATCTTTAAATTTATTAAAACAAAACTACATTTATTAGTTTTTAAAATATTATATCAAGTAAGTAAAAATGTAAATATTTTTACAAAACTAAAATAACTTTATAAATTCAAAAAAAATTGTACAAACAACTTTATAAAAAATAATTTTAAAAAATATATTTTTATAAGTAAATATTGCAAAATGCAAATAAATATGGTAAAATAATTATATATGGAAGGGTGTCAGAGTGGTCTAATGTACCATCTTGGAAAGGTGGCGTTCCGAAAGGAACCGAGGGTTCAAATCCCTCCCCTTCCGCCAGAAGCAATCGCATTCTAACAGTATTGTTGGAGTGCGATTTTTTTATTTCTGCATTAAAGGAATTGCTGGATTCGTTGTACCTACACAAAAAATACAATACACTCAACCCATTACTTAACCCAGAAAAGAAATGAATTTGGAGATTTTTGTAAATGATAGCAAAAATCTTTAACTTATACTCCACCTTTACAATTTATATTTTTAAGCTTACATTAAATTGTAGGCTTTTTAAATTATAAAAATATTTAAAAATTTGATACAAAATAAAAAAGATTATGCTATACTTAAAATATCATATAAAAAATATGTAAAATTTAGGAGGTTTTATGAAAAAGAAATTTCTAACATTTTTATTTGCAATATGTCTGATAATTCCTTGCGCATTTATGTTAAGTGCTTGTGGTAAGGAACCAGACAAAGAACCTGTTTCGGTAACAGTAGAATTTACCATGTCAACAGTAAATGGTTTAAGTCCAGAAGTTTGGGATATTGACGAATCTACACATACTTACAAAACAACACATATGAACGCATTTGTTTGGCATAAATATATGTTTGAAGTTACTGCTACAACTGCAACTGGCGACTCAACACAATTACAAGAAGTAACAGAAAACAATCCAATGGGCTATAAGATAGATACAAATATGCCTGAAACCGATGGTCTTTTACCTGTTGGGACTTACACATATAGATTATATTGTGAAGAATTTGATAACGGAGAGTATAAGGCAGAAGCTTGTGAAAGTGAAACTTACACCATTATAGTTGAAAAAGAACCAATTGAATTAAAAGGTTATGAATGGGAATATGATACTAGTGATAACACCTATATAGGAGACTCTATTTCAGTTAGATTGAATTTACAAACATATTGGCAAGATTCATACATAGATATGGAGTCTGCTGGAATAACAAATTTTAGATATATAGAAGAAGAACCTTATACTTTATCAGCAACTGATGTTGGTAAATACACAGCTAAAATAGAATATGATGCTGATACTGCTAACTTTGATTATGGAGACAAACTTCCAGAAAAGACATTTGAATGGGAAATTAAAAAGGCAGACCCAAAGGATTGGATTGGTGGTAATTTATTTGGTTATTCAGAACCGGTCCAATTAGATTATATTGGTCAAGAATTTGAAATGTATGTAGCCACAAATGAATTAGATTTTAATCCAGCGGGAATTACAATAACAGGTTTTGAAGGTGATTATAAGGTAAGTAAACCCGGAAAATACACATGCAAACCTATATTTAGTCAAACTGACACAAAAAACTTTGAAATATTAAATGCAGATGATTTTGTAATAGAATGGGAAGTTCTTCCAATTGTGATAAATCCAGAGAATTTACTTTGGAATTATAATGAATATACAGACTTCACATATGACCCAAATCAAGTTGAACCATACAATGTTGCATTAGATGGAAGTGCCTATGAAGGTTGTTATTTTGATTATGAGATTGATTTATCTAATAATATCACAAATAGTGCAAAAGACGCAGGAATATATACTGCAAAAGCAATATTGAAATTTGAAGAAGGTTATGAAGATTATTATGTGCTAGAAGAAGAATTACAACCATGTGTATGGGAAATTAAAAAGCAAACATTATATCTTGATAGTATTCAATGGTGGATTACACAAGATGGAATTGCTTTGAATGAAGTAAACAATTACATAATTTATAACGGAAATGTTACAGAAGCTATTTTGCCAACAGAAATGTCATATCCTTTTGAAATTGTAAGATATGAAACTTATGATAAAAATCAACAACTTATAACAAAAGATATAGTAGAACCGGGAACATATACAACAAAAGTAATAATAACTTATGATGAGAACAACTATGTAATAAACGATGAAACACCACTTACTTATGAATGGGAAATTAAAAAGGACGAGTATGGAGAATGCCTTTTCTGGTATTATGTGCAAATGGATAGTAGTAATAACACATTAACTACCACAAGATTTGAAACTCCTGAAACATTAGTATTAAGTGAAGCAGGCAATTACTTTTTAATAGGATTTACAACACATTCTGGTGAACCTTATGAAGAGCTTAACATTCAATTATCAATTGACGATGGAAATACTTATGTAGATGAGTTAACAATTACTGAAACTGGAACATACACAATAAAAATTAAAATTACAGGACAAGACC
>JAFTUZ010000097.1 GCA_017466005.1 Clostridia bacterium
CTTGTTTTGTATAATATTTTATAAGTTCAATAATTTTATCTGCTAAATTTGAATTTGAAATTCCAACTGCTTTACAATTTGTAGTTTCAAACAAATTATCAATCAAATTACTTTCTAATTCTATATTTAATATATTACTGTTTTCGCTTAAATATTTTGCTGTTCTTTTTAAAGAATTACCAGCAGTAATATCTGTAAATATAACAAACACTGGTTTTTTGCTAGATTTTAAGTTGTCTATACCATAAACCACCGCACCAGCTTTTTTACATAAATTTATATATTTTTTAATGCTATTTAAGTCCATTAACCAAATAGTCCTCTATTTCTTTATATACTTCTTCAGGAACATCACATTTAAAAGCACGATTTAAACATTTAGTTTTTTTAAGTTTTGCAATACATTCACTAGAACGGCATACCCAAACACCTCTAGTTTGTATGTTATTTTTTTTGTCAATCAAAATTTTACCATTTACTTTTACCAATCTTACTAATTCGCTTTTAGGTAACATTTCACGATTAACAATACACATTCTTAAAGGATTTTTCATATTCACCTATTAATCTATTGTTTCAAGTTCTCCAAAAATATCACTTTCAGCTTCTTCTATGCCTTCAAAACTAACTTCTTTAGGTTGAGCTTGTGATTCAGATTTTGCAGCAGCACTTTCGCTTTTTACATCTATTTTCCAACCAGTTAATCTTGCCGCAAGACGTACATTCATACCTTCTTTACCAATAGCCAAAGAAAGTTTGTTGTCAGGAACAATAACTTTACTAGATTTTTCATCTTCGTTAATTTCCACACTTACAACTTCTGCAGGGCTTAAAGCAGATGCAATAAATTCAAATACATCTTCTGACCAAGGAATAACATCTATTTTTTCACCTTTTAATTCATCTACAATAGAGTTTATTCTTGCACCACGGTTACCTATACAAACACCAACAGGGTCTATATTTGCAACAGTTGCAGCAACTGCAACTTTTGTTCTAAAACCAGCTTCTCTAACGATGCTTTTTATTACAACTTCACCGTTTTCAATTTCTGGAATTTCTATTTCAAATAATTTTTTAACAAAACCAACAGTTGTTCTTGAAACTTGAATTTGAGAACCAAACATTGTTTCTTTTACTTTTTTAATATAAACTTTTATACGGTCGCCTTCTGCAAATTGTTCGCCAGGTATTTGGTCACCTTCACACAAAACACCTTCAACATCTATACCGCTAAGTTCTAAATAAACATTTTTAGCGTCCATTCTTCTAACAATAGCAGTTGTAAGTTGGTCACCTTTAGCATTGATTTCAGCAGAAATATTTTCACGCTCTGCTTCTCTTAATTTTTGCATAACCACTTGTTTTGCTGTTTGTGCGGCAATTCTACCAAAAGATTTTGGTGTAACTTCTTCAGAAACTGTGTCACCTACTTTGTAAGTAGATTTTAATTTTTTAGCTTCTTCTAAAGAAATTTCTTTATCTGGGTCTTCAACTTCTTCAACAACTGTTTTATACGCATAAACTTTTATTGTATTTTTTTCTGGATTTAATTTAACTGTTGCAGATTTTGCTTCTCCAAAATTTTTCTTATATGCACTTGTTAAAGCAGTTTCTAATGCTGCTACAAAAAATTCTTTATTAATTTTCTTTTCCTTTTCCAAAAGGTCTAGTGCTATAAAAAAGTCTTTACTATTAATCATTTTATCTCCTTTAAAAATGATGAGTGGGCTTTCAACCCACTCATACTAGATTTTATCATATTTAGTATAACACAATAAAATTAAAAAATCAATAGAATATCATCAATTTTACTGTAAATAAATGAAATTTTTAAATTAAATAAGTTTAATAAAAACTTTTGCAGTAGCCACAGCATCGTTTAATGCTCGGTGGGCATCTTCTAACACAATATTTAATGCTTTTACAACAGTTGAAAGTTTGTAGTTATGAAGTGATGGTATTTTGTTTCTTGCTAGTTCCAAAGTATCTATCTGAACATTATCAAAATTATACCTATACTTTTTACCAGCATTTTGTAAGAATTTTATATCAAAACCTATATTATAAGCACTTAATACACTACCTTTTACAAACTTATAAAAATCTGGCAAAACATTATCTATTGTAGGAGCAAATGCTATCATATCTGGAGTTATATTTGTTATTTTTTGAATCTCTTCTGGAATTGCGCAACCAGGATTTATTAGTGTAGAAAACGTTTCAGTACAAACTCCGTTTACAACTTTTACAGCACCTATCTCTATTATATGACAAGTATCCGCCTGCAAGCCAGTTGTTTCAAAGTCAAAAACCACAACAGATTTATGTTCGTTCCAAAAATTATCATTTTTAGCAATTTCTTTATTAAATAAATCCATTTGCACTAAATCTACCATAGGTTTTGGACTTACACAAATATATTCAGGTTTTTCTTCTCTCCAAACATATTGCCTTTCTAATGTTAAAATGTTGCATTTAGATAAGGCATTTATTCTAATACTTGCTTTATTGCCAAAAGTACTCACATATCCATTAATAAGCACTTGTTGTTGGTCCTCTAACTTTCTTAATATTTCTAAATTTTTATCATTAGGGAAGCAAACAACTTCAATAGAACCCGTTGCATCAGTTAAGGTAAATGAAAATTTCTTTTTAGTTGTCATCTCACCTTTTTCACGTTTGGATTTTGGAATAAACTCACTTTCAATAGGATTAGAGAAAAAGCCCGCTAAAACAACTTCTTCTTTTTCTTCTATTCCCATATTTTCTATAAACACAGGTGGTTTAGTTATTAGTTTACCCATTAAATTTTCAACATTATCAACCGCTACAACGTTTATTTCTTGCTCTTTTTCTATACAACGCATAAGGTCGGCATTAGGAGAAATATCTTCATAATCTTGTTCTCTTAATTTCTTTTCAGTTTTACAAACATTAAACTCAAATTCTATATTTTCAAAAAAGCGAACACTAAAATAATTCATTAAACTTTTATAATTTGTATTTTCTGTTAATATTCTCTTCTCGCTTTCTCGGCAATTAATAATAATTTTTAACTGACTTTCATTTTTATTAAAAGTTACATCGTCAAGTTTAAATGTATGTTGCAATACAGGTAAATTATGTTCAAAGAAATCTATAAGTTCATTAAATAAAACTTCGTTATCTATATAACTAGGTTTAAACTTTACTTTTACCTTACAAACATCTTTCAGCAAGTTTTTTACTTCCGAAGTTATTTTTTTCTTTTGTTCCGCACTTGGTTTTTGTTCATTATCCGGATATAAGAAAATGAGAACGCACTCGTTCTCTTTTTCTTCAAAACTTGCAGATGCAAATTTTATATTCTTATTCTCTTCTAGTGCTAAAATTTTTTGTATAGACACTTTTTTATCCTTTTAAGTAAATAAATTAAATAAATCTATAAATATTACAAACGCAAACAGCACAACCAATCCACCAAAGTGTATCCATGCTTCAACTTTTCTATTAACCGGTTTTCCCCTTATCCATTCTATTCCCGTAAATATCATTCGCGAGCCATCTAGGGCTGGAATTGGCAAGAGATTAAACACCGCCAAGTTTACCGAAATAAATGGTAAGAAAATAAACAAGTTCATAATATTAATTTGAGTATATTCTGCCATTGTACCTATTGTGGTAATTGGTCCACCAACTTGTGATAAGTCAACAGCACCAGTAAGCAACTGGAACAAGAACACTAAAATTTCCCAAGCCATTACCGCCGCAACTGGAACACAGTTTGCTATTGCTTCTAAAAATGTATATTGATAATATCCTAATGTTACACCCAGCATACCTGTTGTATCATTTTCAACACTTGGATTTGCAAACTTTTGTAAAGTTAAAACTTCTGTTGAACCATCAGAATGTTCTACTGTATAAGTAAATTCTTCATTTACCCCAATATCTTCCATTAATCTATTAAAAGTATTTCCTGAAGTAAAAGAAACCTTTACCCCATTTACTTCACGAATAATATCGCCTTCGTGCAATACTCTTGTATAGCCCATTTCATTCATTTGTTGAACATGCATAGGGTCCACAGAATCTACTTTTCTTACATCATAACCAAAGCCTACCAACAAAATAAATGCAAAAATAATAGCAGATAAAAAGTTAAATAATACACCCGCAAACTGAACAATCATTCGTTTCCAAGGCTTTTGATTATTAAATGCTGCTGGGTCTGGGTCGTCTTCATCTTCTCCAGCAAAAGCACAATATCCACCAAGCGGTAAAATTCTTATACTAAAAATCTCACCACTTTTTAGTGTCTTTTTAAATATTGCTTTACCAAAACCTATAGCAAACTCATTTATTTTAAAGCCAAGTTTTTTACCAACTATATAGTGCCCAAACTCATGAATAGTTATCATAATTAATAAAACCACAATAGCAAGCAATATATATAGAATGGTGTTCATTACACTGGCAAAACTAGCAAGAAGTGCTAACACAAATCTGCCCCCTTCTAAATATAATAAAAAAATTAAAAAATGTTTACTTAATATTTATATTTTATTTTAATAAAATTAGACCATAAAAATGATAAGTAAGAACATAAATACAAAAATAACATTAAATACAAGCCCGTTTATTCTGTCCATTATTCCGCCATGACCTGGTAACATAGTACCAAAGTCTTTAATACCTGCTCTTCTTTTTAAGAAAGATGCCACTATATCACCGCACATACTAAATATTCCACAGAATAATCCACCCAAAAGGAATATCCAAGCATTAATACCATTAGCGGCAAAGAATTCAGCCAAAACTGGAGATGTGTTAAAACAAGCAAAAACAATTAACGCACCAACTATTGCACCAATTATTCCACCAAACAAGCCACCCCAAGTTTTACCCTTTCCTAACTTTTCTAAACTTATTTTTTTAGTTTTTAATAATCTACCAATTAACATAGCACAAGTATCTGCAAACATTGTTGTAACTAAAACTAAAATAATTCCCAACAATCCAGCATCATACTCTACTGAAAGTGCAAAGAAATCATTAAAGTGGTTAATTAAAAAGAAGAAGCATAATAATACTGTAGGATAAATACACCCTAACAAAGTATTTGCACTTTTACGTGCCACAAAGCTCCATTTAGAGCCAGAATAACCACTTTCACTCATATCTTTTTGCACATATTCTGGCATAAATAAAGCAATAACTAATAATAAAACTAAAAATGTTGCAATTAAAAGCCCAACAATGCTAGCTAAAAATATATAAAATGATGTTTGATAAGAAATGCAAACAATTAAAGATATAAAACATAATATAGGGAAAATCCCCATTCCTAATATATATCCAGGCTTGTCCGATTTTTTAAGTAAAGCATCAATTTCAAACGAGCCCATTATCATTAAAAATCCAATAAGTATA
>JAFTUZ010000098.1 GCA_017466005.1 Clostridia bacterium
AAGATATGGTATAAGAAGAATTTGGTAGGTTTTATCATTTTGTATTTGATTTTACCAGTTTGGATTTGATTAAAACAGGCGCGAGCCAGCCTCATGGCATTTTTACATCGGAAAACGACCGTTTTCGTTAACTTGTCAAGTTTCAAATGGTTAGCCCGGCGACAGGAACTATTATATTATGCGGAGCACGAAGTGCGGAGCATAATATAATAGTTCCCCCTGAGTGTTAAAAATTTAGTGTCCTTCTATTATATAGTCATCTAAATTTTTAACATGACCGGCAACTAAATTTTTAACATACCGAATACTAAAATTTTAACACTCCTCATAAATATTGGTGGCATTTTCTAAATAGTAATGTGTTTCACACTGCCCGCCTTTAGTACGAGTAGTATTAGAGGAATAGGTAATTAGCCCTAATTTTTGTAATACATTTAAAATGTTGGTAATAATGTAATTATTGCTTGTGGTTTTTGTGCCGAGCCCGCACAATTCTTTTAGGCCGGTAATACTAAAAGAAAATCTCTGTTCGTCAGCCGCATAATATCGTTCCAATAGGTATGCATATACTGTAATTGAATTATCATTTAATGCACTGACCAAAACTGATAAGGTTGCTTGTGGAATTAAAAAAGCTTGATTACTACTTAAACGAGTTAAGGTGTAATCACCATTATCCTTTTTAGCCACTAGTCCAAGCTCTAGTAATTTGGCAAAACGTCTGCTTACGGTTTGACGAGTAATGCCTAATATATTCCCAAGAGCAGCATAATTGATATCAGAATTTAAAACAAATCTTTCTGCGGTTTCTGGATCAAATTGTGATATTACTTGTAAATGACAGTATAAAATATCACTATAATATTTTTGCGCCACGATGTCTTTGGTGTTTGGTACTTGGCGCGAATTACGTTGGATCTGCAAAACGCACACCTCCTTTCATATATTATGAGTTTTAGTGTTAAGGCTTTAACACTTTTTGCCCAATATTTCCACCGAACACTAAAATTTTAACAGATTTTTGTAACACAAAATATGACGGCAACCGGCATCTATTTTATTAACACAAGTAATCAGCTAATTTTGTGCAGATTTTCCTATATTTTTTTGTGCAATCAATTATTTTTTAACCGAATACTAAAAATTTAACAAAAAAATGTAACATTTTACGACAAAATATTATGTCGCGACATAAGATATGTCGCCGAATACTAAAATTTTAACACATTTTTTTAACACTTTTTTAACCGAATACTAAAAAATTAACACCAAAACGACATAAGTTATAAGGTTTTGGCGCATTGCGGCCGCCCGTCCAGAGATTTTTGGACCAGCTTGGCGCATTTTCACTCTCACTTTTGGATTTTTTTCAAAAAATAAAACCCTTTTTTTAATATTATACCATATTTTTTTATAAAATTCAACTCCTCACTCTTGGACCACCATGCCGGTCCGGGGATTTTTAGAACATATGTTCGACGGGATTTTCCCCCAAAGCCAATTTCACACTTTTGGTCCTCTTC
>JAFTUZ010000099.1 GCA_017466005.1 Clostridia bacterium
ATGATATTAAAAAATGGAATTTGTGCTTTGGGTGGAGAAGATGAAAACGATGCAATTAATTTAAAATGTAATCAACAAAATTTAGATAATAGTATAAGATATTCCCTTAAAAGATTTAAAGACAGTTATAAAAATAAGTTAATTATAAAAAAGGGTTTTGATTTTGAAAATAAAGAATATTCAACTATCAATGAGCTTAAAGATTCTGTTGTTAGCAATGTAGAAAATATGCAATTAACTGCACAACAAACAAGAGTTATTTGCAACTTGCTTTCTGCGTCTAAAACTCCATTTACCGGGCTAGAATTAGAAGAAGGGTTGGAACTTAACGAAAGTGTTATAAACAACGAAATTAGCATAAATGAATACGAGCAAGTAAATTCAGTTAGTACTAAAAAAAACGAATCTCAAATGAATAAATAAAAAATGCCAATTTTTTGGCATTTTTTATTTGATTTGACATTAATTAGTTGAGTTTACTACTGTGCCGTTAAAACTAATAGTACCACTCATTAAATAGGTTTTACCAATAGCAGAATTTGTTGCTCCATAAACGTTGTTTAATAAATAGTCGTTTCCAGATATTAAAACATTTAATTCTTCCGAGCCTATAATTCCAGATTTAGATGTTCCTACACAGGCACCAGCAGAGTAGCCAGTTCCACCATTTATTGTGTTATTAATAACTTTACATCTATTATTAGAAGAACTTTTAATTTCATATGTTCCATTATTTAAAGCAATCATTCCACCAGTAGCATCGTTACCATTAAATGTATTTCCGCTAATAATACAGTCTTGTATTAAGGTTAAGCCACTTCCTTCTATATAGCCAATTAATCCAGCAGAGTAGTGAGAACCTGTAATGTTAGAATTTAATATTTTACAATTATTCAAGGTTAATTTCATATTTGTTGTTATTTTTATGTATCCAAATAATCCTGCTGCTGTTTGCATACTAGAGCCGTTTGTTTGGCTTATTGTAGCATTATCTAAAGTTAAATTTTTAATATTTAATTTTTCTAATCCTATTGCATTTGCAAACAAACCAGAAGATACAAAACCGGTATAATCCACATTAGAATCCACACAATTAAGATTTTTTATGGCAAAACCACCGCCGTCAATATAAATTGTTTTATTTGTCCAATTTGTTGCGTTTATAGAAACTGCGGTATATGCAATATTGCTCATATCTATATCATTTTTAAGTTTTACTAATGTGCCTGCATAGTTTTCAATGTTTGAAGTGAATTCAACCCATTCTTCTGCGGTAGTAATATAGTGTGTGTCAAGAGGGTCTGATTGTATTGAGCATTGGTATTCCCAACCGTTAGTGGTTTTTTGAAAAACTTGATATGTTATTTTATTTAAATACATATCGCCAACTACTCCAATTTCGTTATTAGGTGTATCATCGCCAACTATCCAAATATTACCATCATTTGCGCTTTCACCATCTGTGCCAGGTTTACCAAAATCATTCATAATTACTTGCCATTCAGAAGCGGTTTTTTGATATAGTATGTAATTGTCGGTATCCAAATATAAATCACCTATATTGTATTCAAGTTCCATACTTGGTGCGTCTGTTCCAGTATGTAAGGTAGAACCTGCTTTTCCTGTTTCGCCGGTAGGACCTTCACGGCCAGTAAAATCTACAATTGCATATATACAAAAAGCCATAAACAATGCACATACAGCAATTATAATTCCAAGTATAATTGTATAAATTCTACTTTTTTCCATATTTCCTCCTATATAAAAACATACATCTAACTATCTATTAGATGTATGTTTTTTATGATGTAAAAGTAAAAATTATATTTAATTAAGTTTTTTAATTATAAAATTGTTATAAATTAGTTAAAAAGCAGTTATTTGCTTGATATTTTTGAAATTAAAAATTATAATGTATACATCTAATAGATAGTTAGATGTGTGTTTTTTAATAAAATAAACAGTTAAAAATATTTATTTTATATAATAAATTTTTAAAGATTAAATTGTAAATAGCATAAATAAAAGATGCCAATTTTTTGGCATTTTTTATTTGTTTTTATTGTATTTTTTGTTGTGTTTAGATTGGCTTATTTGTTTAATGTTGCCGTTTTTTATGTAATACACATCACCATAATAATTTGTACCATTTTCATCAATTTTTATATGTGAATTATTTGCTATACAATAAAGCGGAAGGGTATGGCTGTCTTTTAATAAATAATCATTCATTAAATCTATATTTTCTTTAACATATTCATTGCCAGTTTTTAAATTAAAGTGGGGAATAATGCTTATATCAGTAAAGCCTAACCCTTGTAAAAATTTAGGGTCGTTTATTTCAGATAAATCTTCTGGGTAATTATAAACTGTTTTGGCAAGGTTCATAGAGCCTGCACTTTGCCCCATAATAACACCATTATAGTTGGTTAAAATTTCTTTTAAACCAATTTTAGTTATAAATTCGTTTTGTGTAGGAACATGCCCACCACAAATAAATACAAAACTAGCAGAATTTATAATTTGTTGTATGTTGTCTTTGTTTCTATTATCTACAATAATAAGATTTTTAAATTCTATTCTAGATAGTTTAAAAGATTCAAATATATTAGTTGCAAATCCATCTGTTCTTTCGTAACTATCAGGATTGCTGGCAATAAAAACAAAGTTTTCTTTTTTTGTTATACATTCTTTTAATTGGTCGGTTAGTCCGTTTGTATTATTTATGGCACAAGGTATCATTTTGTTGTTTTTAAATTCTACAGCACCAAAATCGCTAGTTAAAAAAATTGTTTTCATAATTTTTCCTTTTATATATCTTTATAAAATAGTTCGCCAAAACCACCTTCGTTTTTTTCAACTTGTTGTAGGTAGTTAAAGCCTAATTTTTTATAAAAATCTGGGGCTTGGTCTGTCCACACATATATACGGTTGTATTTTAGTTCTTTTAAAATTTTTTGCCCATATTCTAACAGTTTTTTACCATATCCCTTTCCACGAAAAGGTGGCAAAATCATAACATCGGAAAGCCAAGGATAAAATTGCGGATATTTAACTAAATTTTCAATTTTAAAAACACAAAATCCAACAATTTCATTATTATCAAAAAGTGCAACACCAAATGGTAAGTTATCTTTGCAGTAAAGTTCTTTAAACTTGTATTCAGTATTTGCTTTTTCCATTTTAGGATTAAATTTTACCCAGTGGTTAAAATGAGCATCTATTAAACAAGATAATTGTTCTTGTGTAAGTTCACTAAATTTTTTAATTTCCATAAACATCTCCTTTATTCTTATTATAGCAAAAATTAAAACAAACATCAAACAAAAAAATTTTATTTATAATACAATGTATTTTATAAATATAAAAATATTTTTAAATTAATATTAATAATGTAAGCCTTAAATAAATTTTGCATTTAAAAACTTTGAGATTTTTATTAAACAATATAAAAACAAACCTAATAAAGGCTTGTTTTTTGTTATTGAATAAATTAAACAATTAATAAATTTATTAATATTTATTTTTATAATATGTAAATTGTGTTTAATTTAAAAACATACATCTATCTGCTTGTTAGATGTATGTTTTTTTGTTGTATCGTTCTTATTTTAACAAATATTATTAGTTTTAGCAAGCGAAAAAGCTATAAATTTATATTTTTCACTTTTTTTTCAATAGATTATAACTTTTTATTATTAATAACACGCATTTAACAAGCAGTTAGATGTATGTTATAATAGGGAGGAAAAATGAGTAAAAAAGAAGAAATTGTTTTAGATAATACTGAGCAAAGATTGAATAAAATAAATAAAAAAAGTTTTAGAATATCTTTGTTTTCTAGTGTGTTAAGTATTGGTGTATTGCTGAGTTGTGTTGGTATGTTTGTTTTTGCTGGTGGTGTTGGTCCTAAAGGGAGTACGGGGGCAACCGGTGCTGCTGGTGCTGATGGTTCACTATGGTTAACCGGAACGGCGGAACCACAAACATCACAAGGTAAAATAGGTGATTTGTATTTGGATACCGTTACATATGAAATTTATTTGAAATATGAAGCTGGTTGGGCAAGTGTTGGTAATATAAAAGGAGTTGATGGAGAGGTCGGATTAGCAGGCGCAACATGGTTGTCTGGCTTGGATATTCCATCTGTTGATTTAGGTAAAAATGGTGATTTTTATTTAAATAAAACAACATATGGTATATATGAAAAAAATAATGGTGTATGGGAACAGGTTACTATTTTGGCTGTTGAAAAAGATAAAGAGATTAAAACATGTTATTATAGTGGTTTAACGCAAGCGCTAGCTGTAGTTGAAAATTCTGATTATGATAATCAATCATTAATGGTATCAAAAGAAGATGCTGGTATTGCTATACAACTTACAGAAAATGAAACACCAAAATTAGTTATATTAAAAGATTCTACACTTACCGAACAGCTTGAAATTTCATCAGATGTAATAATCGACTTGGCTGGTAAAACATTGGCTTTTGAGAATGATATTGCTATAAATATATTATCAGGTAATGTTACAATTAATGGTAGTGAGGAAGGTAGTCAAATTACTGTATCCAATGGTGTTGAAAGCACAACTGTAATAAAAGTAGGTTCTGGTAGTTGTAATATTATTGGTGGTAAATATGAAAGTAATTCTAATGGATTAGGAACATCAGACGCCCCTAATAAAAATATAATTGTAGGTTCTGAAGCAACTATAACAATTAATAATGCTAAAATAATTGCTAATGACGAAACAACTGGAACTTTAAATAGTATTTATGTTGAAAAAGGTGGAAAAGCAAATATTTCTAACACTGAAATTTTAGCAGCTTCTCCTTTTGGATTAAATACTACAGGTATTAATAATTTCGGAACTATGGTTGTAAGTAATTGTGACATAAAAGGTTATGCTAATTACACAGCAAATGAGGAACATACCGACTATGCTAGTTCTTCACAAGGGATAAGAAATAATGGTATTTTAACCTTAAAAAAATGTTCTGTTTGGGGAACACACTCTGGTATTCGCTCTCTGGGCATTTTATATATTAATGGTGGAACTTATGAGGGATATGGGCATGGTGGAATATATTTTGCAGGTGGCGGAACAACTTCTTATGTAAAAAATGCTTATATTGGTGAAACCGAGATGCCAACAGGTTATTATGATGATGGTATTGCTGGAACCAACTATGCTGGTTTTTATATAGGTGGGGTTAGTAATGTTACAGTGTATATGGATAATTGTTCGCTTTATGGTGTATATTATCCTTTGGTTATGAGAGATAGTGGCGGGGAAGAAAATAATGCTTTGTATATAAGTAATTCTTCTATTAATGAGGATTTTGAAAGATATATTAGAACTGGTAATGAAACAAATAAACTTTATATAGGGGTAGGAAATAACTTTAATGGACCAGAACATGTTTATTTAGAATCTAGTGTAGTAGATACAAATATTGATTATTTTATATTTTTCCCTGATTTTTAATTTTATAAATTATAGATATTGATAAATTTTATAATATAAAAATAACTAATATAAAAGCAAGCCAATTTTGGTTTGCTTTTATATTTATTTACAATAATTGTTCAAATATTTTTTTTATTGTTAACATCAACAAATAAGTTTAGTTATGAATAGAAAAGTGTAATTAATTTTTAAAGTAATTAATAAAAAATAAAAGCCCTTTTAAGGGCTTTTGAGTGGTGCGGATGAAGGGACTCGAACCCCCACGGTTTCCCATTAGGACCTAAACCTAACGTGTCTGCCAATTTCACCACATCCGCATAATAAATATATGTGTATAATATTATTATATACTAATTAATCTAAAAATGCAAGCAACTTGTAAAATTTTAATAAATTTAATTTAAAACCTAAAATTAACATACAAAAAATTAAATGTAAATACTAATTTAAAGTTGTTTTACAGCATAAAATTTTATGACAACACAACTAAAATGGGCGGGGAAATATAATTTTTTTTAAATTTTGCTTTTAATTTATAAATAAATGTTGACAATTATCTTAACACTTGGTATAATTAATCTGTAATTATCATAAATTACACAACTTAATATTTTTTGGAGAGATACTCAAGTGGTTGAAGAGGATGCCCTGCTAAGGCATTAGTACGGGAAACCGTAGCGAGGGTTCAAATCCCTCTCTCTCCGCCAAGAGCAATCGCATTCTAACACACGGAATGCGATTTTTCATTTCACTGAAAATTTGACTAGTAGTGTTAGATTAGAATCACCACCGTCCCGCCAAGTGATAACAATCCGAACACTTATGTTCGGGTTGTTCTTTTTTTGCCAAAATTAAAGTTTCTTGCTCAAAATCTAGTTGTTCTTTTAATTTAAGTTGTGTGCCTTTATCATCACTAATATTGAAGTAAATAAAGCACTCATTA
>JAFTUZ010000100.1 GCA_017466005.1 Clostridia bacterium
CCAAAAACTTTAATATACCCGATGCGCAAGCTGGAGCAATTTTTTTACTAGTAGATAAGAAAATAATACAAGCCATTATACCAAAGTTTAACCCATAACCAATCCAACATGCTGTTAAAATTACTGGGTTATAAGTCATAATTTGTGTATATTGCGAGAAAAGTACAATAGTTATAAATATAATTGTACATATTTGCGAAAACATATATCTTGCAACAGGTACACTTGTAGAAGAACTAGCCGACAATCCACGTTTATTTAAATAGAAAACCTGGAATGGCTGACCACCTGTTGATAGTGGTGTTGCACAGTCGTAAAATTTACAAATACTTGTAGATTTATAACTAAGCCATAACCTACTTCTACCCGTACAAGACTTAATTAACACAAATGTTCTAAACCCATCTACAATTTGTAATAATGCAAATAACAATAAAGCAATTAATAGCCAACTCCAATTTATTTGAAGCAACAATAAATCAGCAAAAGAGATAGGCTCGCCCGTTAAAAAGTTATAGGCTATAACACCAACAACGATAAGAAGGTTGATTAAAAAGAAAACAGCACTTAACCATCTTTTCTTTTTGGAACGTTGTTTTTTTACCGCCTCATTAGAGTTTCTCATCATTTTTTCGGTCATTTGGTCGTTAACAACGTTTTCTTTGGCAATTGATTTTAAGGCAGATATACTAGAATATTTTTTGTTTTTATTTTTTTCACTAGGTTTGCACAGCAAAAATGCCCTATCTTTTATAAACAAAATAGGGGTCTGTTTTTGTTGTTGTTCTTCATATTCTATTTGTTCTGGATCTACTATAGGAATTTTTCTACCCTTACCTTTTGCCATAAAAAATTTTACCTTCTACTTTTAACACTATGTTGTGATATTTAACAATAAATATTTGAAATATTCAAACGCAATAAATTAAATTTAAATAAATGCCTAATTTAAATACATAATCATAAAGATACTATATAGGCTGATTATAACATAAACAAAAAGACATTGTCAAAAGAAAAAAGAAAAATTGAGTAAATTATACCCAATTTTCCATATCAAACTTTATTAAAAGCGCATTTTCAGTATTTTCGGTTACTCTTAAGCTTTCGCTAATCTCTAAATTAGCTATAACCAACACCTCGCCACCAACAGCAAGCATTGGCAAACTTTTTCTAATTCTTGCAGGAACTTTTTTGTCGCTTAAATAACTTTTTACCTTTTTCATTCCGCCACCAAACTTTTCAATAAAATCACCTTCTTTTCTTGTTCTCCAAACAGCATTAGCAGGTATTTTATCTCCATCAACCAATAAAGCATTAAGTTGTGGTGTTTTAACTTTAGTTTTCTTTACAATAATTTTTCCTATATCAGGAATATTAGTTGTTCCCACCTTAAATGGATATTGTACAGGAACTTCTTTTTTAGATTTTTTAGGCATTAAAGTTATATATTCATATTCTTTATGAACTACTATTCCGCAAGGCATATCAAGTTTTGCACCATTTTCACCAGAAATTGCCAACTTTGAAATTAAACTTATATGACGGTGTTCTATATTGCTAGAAACACCAAGTTTTTGGAAACATTCAAATAACAATCTTGAAACTTGAGCCATTGAATATAAAAAGTATGAAACTGGGATTTTAATATTTTGACTACCATAAATAACAGCATCAAAGTTCATTAAACTTCTAATTGCTTTATCGTCTTCTTTACAAATTTTTGCAAAATTGCAAAGATTTTCATCTACCGTAGGCCAAACCATTCTTAATTCCGGAAAAACTTTGTTTCTTAAAATATTTCTTGAAAAAAAGTTTTCAACATTTGTTTCATCTTCTACATATGGTATTTCGTTTTCATAAACATATGATAATATTTCTTGTTTTGAAACATCTAAAAATGGTCTTACATAATAATCTTCACGAACATAATCCATTCCACTTGCACCACTCAAACCAGAACCACGTAAAATGTGTAAAAGAACTGTTTCTGCTTGGTCGCTTTGTTGATGGGCTATT
Source organism: Clostridia bacterium (assembly GCA_017466005.1). Next base: position 2,020 of record JAFTUZ010000100.1, read on the forward strand.
GCCATAACATCTACAATTCCACGTTCTTTCAAACTTTTAAACACGTTGTATCTACCTTCTCTGCAAGCCTCTTCAAGTGTCATTTTTTTCTTTTTAGCAATCACTTTGCCTTCTACTTTAAATTTATGAAAACGAATTCTATTTTCTTTACAATAATCCGCCACAAACAAAGCATCTCTTACGTCGTTTGCCCTTGTGTTATGGTCCACATGAATAGCAACAACTTCTATATCTAATTTTTCTCTGTTAGTATTTAAAAAATGAAGCAAAGCCATAGAATCGGAACCACCACTACAAGCCACACCAACAACACAGCCCGGTTGAAACATTTTATTTTCTTCTATTGTTTTAAAAGCCTTTTCTAATTCCATATTGTTATAAAAACTCCTTATCTTACGCATTTTATTTTCTTTTATTGGTATTATACTACAATATGGTATAAATTACAAGACGTTTTATATATATTTTACACTTTCTCCCAAATTTTACCCACTAACACAGTCATATCATCATTAGCATATCCACACCCAATTTCCAACGCTTTATCTAAAATAGCCTCTGCCAATATTTGCGGATTAGTTGTTTGCTGATTATTTATAAAGTTCTGTAATTCTTCATTATTATTAAAAGCATCAGTAATACCATCAGTTACAAATATAACAAAATCCCCCACCTTTAACACATAACTTTGTATTGTAGGCATAATCTCATCTACTATCCCCAAAGGTAAAGAATTAGCTTCAATTATTTTTGTTTCTTCGCCTTTTATAAATCCACACGGAGAACCAAGTTTTATAACATCACACATAGCTTTTTTTAAATCAAAAACACAAACATCTAACGCACTAAAACTTTCTTCTCCTTTTAATGCAAGCAAGCGATTAGCATTAGATAAAATTGTGTTGCTATCAAATCCTGCTCTATAAAAACTTTCTATTAAGCTTAAAGTTAAATTGCTTGTATGATTAGCATTTTCGCCATTTCCCATACCATCACTTAATGCCATTAAAAATTTACCATCATCAAGCCTTAATATAGAATGTGTATCTCCACTTTTATTATTACCATTTTTAGTTGCCCCAGCACTACCAAACACAATATCATAAGCCGTTACTGTTTGTAGTGTAACAATAGAAAACAATGGTTTTTGAGCATAATCAATACTAGTAATTTCCATTTTCTGCTTTAATATTTTAGAAATTATGCCTATAATTACATCTTGTTTTAATTCTGATGTTTTTATAATACAAGATACAACTATCTCATTACCTTTTTTGCAATAAACCACCACATCACTGCAAGTTATATGAGCATACAACATACCTTCTAAAATCTGCTGTTCTTTGTTAATGTTTTGTATAGAAAAATTATCTGTTTCTTTTGCAATGGTTTTAAATATTTCACTAACACCACCCATTTGTTCAGCAATAATCATACGAGTATTATTAATATTTTGTTGCATCTTATCAGATAATTTAAAATCTCTTATTAAATTATTAATAGTATTAAGCACTATATTAACCCTAGAACAAGTTGCCATAAAATTGCTAGACAAATCTATGGCATTCACCTTTCCTCTAGAAAATCCAATATCTATTAACTTTTCAAATTCTTTTTTTGTATTTAAAATTGCAACTTTTAAACAATAATCACACTGCTCACATCTTTTGCAAACACTTTTACATATTTCATCTGTTAAAAAAACTTTTGCATCATTTTTGCTCATAGAATTTTTAGCAAGTAATTTTAAAGATGTTTGCATTTCTTCAAACACCTGGCTTGTATCCATTATTTTTTGAGCCAGCAATCTTCTATTTCGCTCAAATATATTTTTTATATTATCACTTTCTTCGCCCAATATTAAAGCACTAGATATTTTGCTTAAACTTTTTTGTGGGATTATTAAAAATAATAAAATTGCTATTAGTAAAGATAATAAGTAATATACATCATAATACGAAAAGAAAAATAAATTTACAAACACATCAGCACACAAAAGCCCTACACAAGAAAATATTTTTTTAGGGTTTTTAAGCATATAAACTAAAACAGTCCAAACTATTAATAAAACAAAATAATCTGTGTTTATACTAGATATAGAAATACCTAAACCCAGCATAGTTGAAAAACTAAATGCCGACTGAAAATTTAATGTTGTGCATACTAGTAAAACAAGCAACGCACTAACCGACCGTAACACTAAATAATTATAATCTGGCACACTTGCAAGCCCTGCCCCCAAAGCAAGCAATAACACACCTGCCGAAACCAGTTCATCTATTGTATATTGCCTTTTAATACCACGAAGCAAAATGCTTTGCATAAAATACAAATATGCAAACATAGCAATTAGCCCCAATATTACGCTAACAAAAGCCAACATAAACTGTTCGGTGTCGGCAACATTTTGATATAAATAAACAAATTGTGATAAAAAAGCATAAAAACCAATCAACCAAGGTTTTAGCGGTTTTTTAAATTTTAAATGTGCAAAATAAACTAAAACAAAAAACAAAGCACAAAAACCAGAACTAATCACACTTTCTATACTAAAATCACACAAAAAAGATGCAAGTACAAACATTGGTGCTAACACCCAAATTTTCTGATTACACCAAACAAGTGCAAAAAACATTCCAAAACCAAAAGGATGAAGTTCACAAACTTCTGCCTTTTGTAAAAGATAAAACAATATAAAAAACAATAAATATTTTACAACTAAATAAAAATTTCCTTTAATTTTAGCACTCATTTTACACCACCTACAAATAAAAATTATATAAAAAGTTGTAAAATTTTGCAGTTGCCAAAATTGTAAGATTTATTAAAAAACAAGGTTATTTTGATGAAATTAAAAGATAAATGTTATTAACCTTGATTTTTGTTAAGAAAAAGTGTAGAATATAAGAAGTTAAAAATTTTTAACTAATATTAATTATAAAACAACCTAAAAGGATTATATATGAAAAAAGTAGCTGTTATAACCGGCGCATCTAGTGGTATTGGGCTTGCTATTGCTAATAAACTTTTGGAAAAAGATTATATTGTTTATGCTTTAAGCAGAACAAAACCTGCAAATGATAAAATTAAATTTTTTAAATGTGATGTTACTGATTTAGAGAATATAAAACTTGCATTTGAACATATTTACAATAAAACTAATCAAATAGATGCTGTTATAAATAATGCAGGTATGGGAATTAGTGGCCCAATAGAAACCGAAAAATTAGAAAATATTAATAAAATTATTTCAGTAAACCTTATGGGAGTATTTAATGTTTCTACTGTTGCCATACCTTATTTAAGACAAAGCAAAGGTAGAATTATCAACATAAGCTCAATAGCAGCAGAATTTTCTTTGCCGTTCCAAGCATACTACTCTGCTACAAAAGCCGGAGTTTTAAACTTCTCTTCTGCTTTGGGAAACGAATTACGACCATTGGGTGTAAAAGTTACTTGCCTATTACCTGGCGATGTTAAAACAGATTTTACCGCAAACCGAGTAAAACCAGAAAGTGTAAATAATGAAATTTACGGCAAACGCTTTGAACGTGCTTTAAATGTGTTTGAGCATGATGAAGAAAATGGAATGGACCCTGAAAAAATTGCTAATAAAATACATAAAATTTTAAAACGAAAAAATCCACCCGCAACTTGCACAACTGGTGTTCAGTGGAAACTTCTACGTTTTGTAAAACGAATTGTTCCACAAAGATTAGTTGAATGGATTATTTATAGAATATACGGAAAATAAAAGGATAACTAAAGATGAGAATTTGTGTTCTTGGAAGTGGTAGTAAAGGAAACTCCACCTACATTGAGGGCGATAATACAAAAATATTAATAGACGCTGGTCTTTCTAAACTAGAATTAGAAAAACGTCTTTCCGCTATTGGCGTTAATCCTAGCGAAATAAACTCTATACTAATCACTCACGAACACAGTGACCATATTGCAGGAATTGCCAATTTTTCTAAAAAATATGGTTGTAAAATTTATGCGCACAAAGATATTTGGCCAGTATTGTCAAACAAGTTTGAAAAAATACCTTTTGAAAATCAAATAGAATTTTCTGGAATAGATTTTAATATTAACGAACTTAATATCTCTACAATGGATTTAGACCACGATTCTATTCATTGTGTAGGATTTTCAGTAGAACATAATAAAACAAAATTTAGTATTGCAACCGACCTTGGCCACACCACCCCACAAATTATAAAAACTTTATCTAATAGTGACCTTGTTGTGTTGGAAGCAAATCACGACATAGAAAAACTTAATGCTAACCCACACTACCCTAATTCTCTTAAAAGAAGAATTTTAAGCGACCACGGACACTTAAATAACCAATCTACCGCAGATGCAATAATTCAACTTTTAGGTAAAAAAACACGTGGAATTATTTTAGGTCATTTAAGCGAAGAAAATAATACCCCAGAACTTGCAATAGATACCATTAAAAATACATTTATAAAAAATGGTGCAATTGTAGAACGTGAAATTAGAATTGATATAGCAAAACAAACAAGACCAAGCACAATTTATAAAATTAAAGAATAATTATATAATTTTTTGCCACACTAACCTTAAGAAATTTTAAGGGGGCTAAATTATGGCAAGAACCACAAGAAAAACCAAAGATGCTAAAGAAAAACAAGAAGAACAAAAAATACCAACAAAACGCAGAGTTATTGGATATATTTTTTATCTTTCTTGCCTTGCTGGATTATCTTTGGTTTTTATGTTACAAATGGGTTTTATAGGAGCACCAACTAATAATAGCAATCAACCACTTATGCAAACCCCACCACAAGTAACAACCCAAACCGAAAATAATAATGATTATAATATTAATGAAAATGCAAATTACAGCAATGATACTTCTGTTTTACCTAATAACAATTTACCTATTGAAAATAATCAAAACAACTCAACAGATATTACACAAGAAGTGTTGCCGAATAATATATCAACTGAAAACAATGTAGAAAACTATGATAATCAACAAAACACAAATAACACAAACAACGCCGACCAAACACTTAATGAAACAAACACTTTGCAAGAAAATATTGTTCAAAACGACTATATAGATGATATAGAAAAAGCAAATCAAGAACAAATAGAAATAGAACCTATACCCGAAACTACCCTTTAACCCCAAACTTACTAAAACACTTATTTATAAAGCAAAACTATTCGCAAAACCGAAATATTATGCAATTGCATAGTATTAAATAAAAAAGCCACAAACACATTTGTGGCTTTTTTTATTAAGAAATAGCTTTTAAAAAATTATACATTTGTTTAGCTAATTGCTCGTATCCTGCCGAAATAGGATGAACATCATCACTTAAATTATCATAAGCATCTATTGCCGCATTATACCAAGACAAATATACATTACTGGTGTTTGCATATTTTTCTAATAATAACAAATTAGCTTTATAGGTATTTCGTTTACACGTCCAAGAAGTTTGCCCTGCTTTATACACATTTGCAAACCTATCTTGGTCTAACTGACAAGGTATAATCAAGTTAACTATTACTTTAATATCTGGATTATAAGTATGAATACTTTTTACCATAATATCTAAATTTGTAGTGAATTGTGTTAAAGACTGTTCAAGTTGTTCTTCAGTTTTCGCACCAAACATATCATTTATTCCTAATTGAATAAACACAGCATCTACGCTTTCATAGCCTTGTTGTGTCATATAATAACTAAAATCAAAACTAGAAATTTCGCTATTATAGAATGGATTTGTAACAGTATCATCTCCAGAATCATTAACACTATTAACAAATTTGTAAGCTGTCCAACCAGACCTTCCTTCGTGAGGAATACTATTAGATGCCGCTCTTGTTCCTAAAAAGTTAATGGCAAAATTTTCATCAGCAGTATCCTCGGCTGCCATAAATCCAACTTCTTGCCCATTGTTTACGGTACTATCACCAATAACAATTACATTTGCACTTGTTGTAGTGGTTGTATCTTTTATTACAACACTAACTACAGTTTCTTCTATAAGTTCCCAATCTTTAGTATATCAAGAAATTGTTAAATCAAATGTTGATGCAGCAGTAGGAACATATTCCCACCTATCACTATAAA
>JAFTUZ010000005.1 GCA_017466005.1 Clostridia bacterium
ATTTAACCACATTACCAAACCTTCTAAAAAGGAAAAGGTTTTATCCTACCTTCAATACATAAGTAAACAACAAAACTCTAAATACTTTGATATTCCATTTAACCGCCAAGAACTTGCCGACTACTTATCTGTTGACCGTTCTGCCCTAAGTTTTGAACTAAGCAAACTAAAAAAACAAGGTATACTCGACTTTACCAAAAACCACTTTATGTTGAAATAAAAAAGTAACAAATCAGCTTACTTATATTTGAAATTAGTAAGATAAAAAAGCTGGAATTTAATTCTAACTCTTTTATTTTATAAAAATTTATCGACAAACAATAAAAATGTATAAAAAATTATTGACAAACGATAATTTTTTTGTTAATATTTGAATATCATCAAAAAGGAGGTAATATGAAAACAAAAAATAAAATTATCAAAACCGCAAGAATATGTCATAAAATAACTAAGGGACTTTATTATGCAAGTTGTGTTTTATGTTTAACATTTATAGTGTTGGCAATAGCACTTTCTTGCACAAAGGCTATTAAAACATTTACAGTTGAAGAAACTGCTTGTTTATTTGGCACACTTGCTTTATATTCATTTATGAGCATTGGTCTGCTTTGGAATGTTGCATCAATTTTTAAGAATGTAGAGCAAGAAAAAGCACCATTCTCTGAAAAGGTTAGTTACTATTTGAAGAGAAGTTCAATATTTGTTGTGCTTATTTCCGTTATCCCTGCACTTGTTGGTTCAATTGTTCTACGTATAATTTATCCAGCAACTGAATTAACATTCCCAATTTCATTAAGCGGAATAATATCTGGAATTACAATGTTTATGATAAGCATGTTTTTTAATTACGGCAAAGAATTACAAAAAAATGAAGATGAAACATTATGATAGTATTAAATTTAAATAAAGTAATGAAAGAGAGCAAAGTTAAGTTAAAAGACCTTGCCGTAAAAATTGGCTTAACAGATGCCAACCTATCCAACATTAAAACAGGTAAAATTTCCGCAATTCGATTTTCAACCCTAAATGCTTTATGTAAAGAATTGGAATGCCAACCTGCTGATATTTTGGAATATAAAGAGGATTAAACAAAATAAAAATATAAATTAACTGATAACAATTAAAGCTATTAGATATTGGTTTTGTTATTCAGTTTAATTTTATAAAAAAAGAATTAGAATTTATTAAATCTTAATTCTTTTTTTTCTATTTTCAAAAGTTTGTGACTAATGTTGCTATTTTTATTCAATATATTTCTTTAAATATTTACCTGTATAACTTTGTTTTGACTTTACTATTTCTTCTGGTGTACCTTGTGCTATTACTGTTCCGCCACCATCACCGCCTTCAAGTCCCATATCAATAATATAATCAGCAGTTTTAATAACGTCAAGGTTATGCTCGATTACCACAACCGTATTTCCGCCATTAACAAAGCGTTGAAGTATATTAATAAGTTTTTGAATATCATAACTATGAAGACCAGTAGTTGGTTCATCTAGGATATACATAGTTTTACCCGTATCACGCTTAGATAATTCAGTTGCAAGTTTTAGTCGTTGTGCTTCACCGCCACTTAGCGTAGTTGCTGATTGACCAAGTTTTATATAACCCAAACCAACATCATATAATGTTTGAATTTTTGATTTAATGGTGGGTAAGTTTTCAAAAAACACTAATGCTTCTTCAACTGTCATATCAAGCACATCATAAATATTTTTACCCTTGTATTTTACTTGCAATACGTCACGATTGTAACGTTTACCTTCACACACTTCACAAGGCACATACACATCTGGCATAAAATACATACGCAACTTTTTAACGCCATCGCCGTCACACGCTTCACAACGTCCACCAGCAACGTTAAAACTAAACTTGCCAATATCATAGCCACGTTCTTTAGCATCTGGAGTTGATGCAAATAGTTCACGTATTTTAGTAAAT
>JAFTUZ010000101.1 GCA_017466005.1 Clostridia bacterium
AACCAACCGGTAATGCTTGCTCGAGGCGTAGCAGAAGACTCTTCTTTCCATCCTGTACGAACAACGTTTTTAGCCTCATAGAATTCGTTAAATCGTCTAACTTCAATAAACGTTTTATCTTGATTATCTTTATTAGATTTTATATATTATGAAGAAGATGGATATTTGAAACTTGCAGACGGACAACAAAGAATAGTGACCCTCAATAATTTAATAAAAGCCATACATGATGTTGCAAGTGAAAAAAATATACAAATAGATAATATAGAGTTGTTTGATATAAAGTACGATGTCTTTTCTAATCAAAAAAAATACGAAACGCATTTTTTCAACTATGTGACAGCGCCATTTAAAAAAGTGTATTTAGATTTTTATGAGTTTGTAAAAAGCAATACAGCAAAGATAAATAATTTAATAAAAACAATAAAAAACAATATTTTTGTATACATAAAAAAATGTTCTAATGCAGATAATGCTTTTGACATTTTTCAGCAGATTAACACGGGTGGAAAACCTTTATCTAAAGATGAAGTTATAAAAACAGCACTAGACCAATATTCTTTAGCATATCAAATCAAATTTGATACATCAAAAATGAAAGAAGTGAGGCAATCGCTTATTAGTTTTTATAAATTAAAATCTCAAAATTATGACAAAAATTTTGATAATATGGAAATTATAACTTTTTTAAGAGAGTATGTTACTAAAGATAAAAAAACGTATCAAGATTTTGTAGATACAATACAACTTTTAAATTCTATAGGTAATAACCCAATTAAATATGTTATTAATTACATTAATAGAAACACGCTTACAGACGTTTTAAATATTATGGCAATGAAAGGTGTTAATATAAATATAAATCACAATTATTTATTGAATGTTATGGTGCCACTATGTTTGATGAGTATAGTTCTTACGTTAAATAGTGGTAGTCCAACTACATATCGTTATTTATTAAATGAAATTGTTGCTGATATAAAGTGTGAAACAAGTGCTGAAAAAATCAATAAAAAATTAATTGATAAAATAAATTTAGATACTATAACTTGGCAAATAAATATTAATGATTTTATTACTAAACTTGGAGACCCCACAACTTCTCGTGGTATAAAAAAAGCGTTATTAATTCTTGATGTAATATGTAAAAATATTTCAGGAACAGTAAACGTAAATGCCATAAATTTAGAGCATATTTACCCACAAAACCCAGATGTTGAGTGGGCTCGCAATGGCTGGCCAACACATAGAGAAAAACAAAAAGCAATTATAGATAATATAGGAAATTATTTGCTTTTATGTGAAGAAGTAAATAAAAGTATTCAAAATCAATATATAACAAATAAAGTGTCAAAATATAAAGAAATTATAGCAAGAGATATTTTATTACAAACGCCTATAAATACAATTGATTTTTCTCGTTTTACAAGCGAACAAGATAAATATATTGAAAGTAGAACAATTGTTATTGCAAGAGAAATACAAACAAGTTTACCTTTGGGTAGGGTGCTTATTAAAAATTAATATTAAATAAAAAAATTCCGTTTTAGCAAACGGAATTTTTTGGTGCGCCATCGGGGACTCGAACCCAGGACCCACTGATTAAGAGTCAGTTGCTCTACCAACTGAGCTAATAGCGCATATAATTTTACGGAGTCATAAACTCCGTAAAATGTGGTGAACCATCGGGGACTCGAACCCCGGACAACTTGATTAAAAGTCAAGTGCTCTACCGCCTGAGCTAATGGTCCGTATTAAGTGTTGTTGGCTGGGGTGGCAGGAGTTGAACCTACGAATACTGGAATCAAAATCCAGTGCCGTACCGCTTGGCGACACCCCAACGATAATTTATTTTGGGGCGAGAGATGGGAATCGAACCCACGACCTCCAGGACCACAATCTGGCGCTCCACCGATTGAGCTACTCTCGCCATTTTTGCTGGTACGCCAGAAGGGATTCGAACCCCTGACTCCCGCCTTAGAAGGGCGGTGCTCTATCCAGCTGAGCTACTGGCGCATATAGTGCCGACGGTGTTTTTTACATTTGGAGCGGGTGATGGGAATCGGACCCACGTAACCAGCTTGGAAGGCTGGTGTTCTACCATTGAACTACACCCGCACTTCTTTCGTCATGCTAAAAGATTATAACAAAACACACCTTTATTGTCAACTATTTTTCAATGATTTTAAAATTATTTTTTTTCATTTTGTTTTCTTTAATTATTTTAACAATTAAAACAACCCATAAAACCCTTTCTTTATATAATATAGTTAAATTAGTATGCTACAAATTGACTTTTTTATAATTTTTTCGTATAATACAAAAATAATAGGAGTTTTTATGGTAAATAAAGTTAAAAAGAATTTTAAAAGTGAAATTTTAGCATTTGTAGTTATTTTTTTAACGTCTGTATTAGTTGCTTTAGGATTACACGTGTTTGTTTATAAAGCGGATTTTGCCCCAAGCGGTATAGA
>JAFTUZ010000102.1 GCA_017466005.1 Clostridia bacterium
TATAAACGTTTAACATATTAACATCTCCTTTTTAACTTTCTTATTATATTATATGTTTTTATACTGCCAAATATTACTATTTTTTGCTAATTGGGAAATTATTTTTCCCAACTAGCTAGCCATTGTTCTAAATCCGCTTTGTTTCTAAATAGTTTTTCAAAACCTGTCCATTCCCACTCTTTGCTACCTTCGTTTATTTTGTTAAATGTTTCTACTAAGTATTTCCCGTTAAATTCTTCTACCACTAATAAGTTTTGCCCGTTGTTATAATTTTTTTCCATTTCCATAATTGCCATCTCCTTTAATTAACTTTCTTATTATATTATATGTACTTCCTTGATGTTTTATACTCTTTTTTGAAACATTTTTTAATTTTTATTTTTTTGTTGCTAACTTTTATTACACTTTTATTATAGCATGGACCAATACATTTTACAACCCTTTTTGCCAACTTTTTTTAATTTGTAGCAAATAGTTTTTGCGGACTTTCTAAACTACTTACCAAATCGTTATGTGGACTACCACCGGCTCCGGAACAGGTACCTACGTTTGCCGTTTTTCCTATTGGATTTTTCGTTTACCTTTAACTATTTACTACTTACTATATTATATGTAAGTTATTAATTTTTATTACTCTTTTTAGCAAGTTTTTTTCTTTTTTTGTAAGTAAATCACGTTCTCTTTAGTACTAGCTAATTACTTACATTTATTAAATTCACGTATGTTGTTTTCCGTATTTTGGAACGGCACATCTCAATACGTCTGACGTCTCCAACCTTTTTACTACTTACTATATTATATGTACTTATTTAATTTTTATTACTCTTTTTAGCAACTTTTTTGCTTTTTTTGTTTTGTTACTGTTTTTTAACTATTTCTAACTTACAATTACATTATAGCATGCTAGTGTAGCAATTACAATCCCTATTTGCCAATTATTTGCTATTATTTTAAATTACTTTATTTTTAGAGGGGACCATTATATTATATGTAGCAAACTCGGCAAACATTACAATTATTTTCAAAACTGTTGTTTTTGCAGTGCCATACATTATAGCATGCTATGTTGCAGTTGTCAACCCCTATTTTCAATTATTTAATATTTTGCAATGCTATTTATTATACACTATTTTACTAGGTTTGTCAAGCCATTCTTTTAATTTCTTATGTTTCATAGGGGGTCATTATATTATATGTAGCAACCAACGAAATTATTACAATTATTTTCAAGTTAGCATATGCTAACTAAAATGCCTGAGGAAATTGCTTTTGCTGGGCAATTATAGGGGAATTGCATTTTCCTCAAGAGTTTGTGTAATTTTACACAATCTAAACATCTGTTTGGTTTGCCAAACCCGTTGGAAACAACGTACTTTGAGAGGGGACCAATATTATTATATGGCGGATGGCTTGAAATTATTACAACTTTTTGCGAAAAATAAAAACCGGCAGTGCCAGTTTTTATAATAATTCGCCATATGCTACTTCAACTGCTTCAAATAGTTCGTCCATACTGTCAAATTCTAAATAGTTTACATTTAAATAAGTTTCAGTGTCAACAACGTCAACGCAGTACATATTATCGAAGTAATACATAATTAATATTTCGTTGCTACCTGCTACGTGTACTTTAATATTATTTTCATTTTGTAACATTTCGCCACTAACATTAGCATAGAAATCTAAGTAATTATCAACAACAGTAACATTTTTCATTTTAAACATATTAACCAACTCCTCTAAGTTTTTTATTTGTTATATTATATTATATGTGCTTAGCACATTTAATATACTCTTTTTAACCAACTTTTTTAACTTTTTGCTTTTTGTGTTTTTTAACTATTTCTTATTACACTGTTATTATAGCATATGGGTGGGGGTTTTACAACCCCCTATTCACCCAATTTTCTAATTAATTGTTGGCATTGGTTTTCGTGGAATTCTGTTGTAATTTGTTGCCATTCGTTTCTACTTAACCAATTTTGTACACCTCGTTGAGTTTTGCCATGTAGTAATTTACAATTTCTTCGTTACGCATTACAATAATTTCGTTATACATAAAACCCATCTCCTTTATTTGTTATATTATATTATATGTACCAAGTACTTATAATATACTCTTTTTGATTAACTTTTTGCTTTTAGTTAGTAAACGTTGCGGACTTTCCAAACTACTTACAAATCAACTTATCCAACCTAGTTGGCGCTTACGGAACAGGTACCTACGCTTAGCATTTTTTGTTGTTTGACTTTTCGTTTACCTTTGTTTACTAACTATATTATATTGTATGTAGTTTGGAAGTAATTTATACTCTTTTTTGAAATATTTTTTAATTTTTTGCTTTTACTGTTTTTTAACTACTTCCTATCTACAACTTTATTATAGCATGCTGTGTTATAAAATACAACCCCCTTTTTCAAGTTTTTCAAATAGTCGTAAATTGCGTGGGGGTCATTATATTATATGTATGATTGGCACGATATATTACAATTATTTTCGATAACCATAATTACCGTTTTATGTCGTAATGATTGGCAGGATATCGTATGATACCTTTGATTTTCATGGGGGTCATTATATTATATGTACGAACTCAATGAAACATTACGATTATTTTCAAAAAGTAAACCAGTGTTTCCACTGGTTATACCCATTGAATTTCTCCCTCTAATTCTACATTTTCAAAGTGTTTTTTTAAGTATGTTGCAAGTTTTTTCATATCTGTAAACATTTGTTTGGTTTGTTCTACTGTTGGCTCTGTTGTTTCTAAATATGTAAACGTGTGGCAGTTGTCTGTATCCCACTCTCCATCTACCAAAGCAATTACCTCTGCCCATGTTGCTTCTCCGTCTTGCCATGCCCATACTTTAATAGTATACTCATCGGCATATTTTGTAGCACCTTGTAACATTTTTTTAATTTCCACGTTTTTCATATAACCCATCTCCTTTAATTAACTTTCTTATTATATTATATGTAGTTTGGAAACAATTTATACTCTTTTTTGCTAAGTTTTTGCTTTTTATTTTTTGTTGTTTTTAACTGTTTCCTTATTACAATTACATTATAGCATGCCATGCCAGCAAATACAACCCCCTTTTTTGAAATTTTTAACTTATTTTAAAATGTCTTTATTTGCTTTGGGGGTCATTATATTATATGTGGTAATCGATGAAATTATTACAACTTTTTTCGCCAAAACGTTTGTTTGATTTTTCGGGCAAAATAAAATGGGGCGCCTTCACCTTCCCCACTGTTTTGACTAGGCAGTTCCGACGGGCAATTTTGCCGTACCTCTGCGTGGCTTTCGGGAATGTTTATAGTGGTTCACCTCCGCCATGGACTTATTTCCA
>JAFTUZ010000103.1 GCA_017466005.1 Clostridia bacterium
ATCCGTCTTTCTTAAGAAAACCCTGGGATGCTCTTCTGCCGGAGGATTATATGGCGGAAGTGGCGTGATTGGCACAATAGGATCTATCTCTGTACTTATTTCTGTTACAATTCCCTGAGGCACAAAAGACGCCTTGGGAATAATTATAAACTGGTCGATTTTCAAAGAATTTTCTCTTCGTGATACCCTTAATGTAATCTTATCACCGGCTTTTGCTGAAATATATTCAAAGTTTTCACTTAAATCTCCCAAACTGCGTGCAACTTGAATTTTTTCAGAGCATTCAGGTCTTTTAACCACCTTTAAAAAATCCAATCTTTCTTTTAATTGTTTCAAGCCTTCTTCTGTTAAAAAAACTTTGTTTTCCATAGTTATCTCCTTATTTTAAGCCTTATTTTATGCTTATTATATTATGACAATCTCATAAAAAATAAACACTAATTCTATTTTTTGTATTTTAAAATTTTGTTAAAATTAAATAATAAAATGATAGGCACCCGAAATTTAGGAAATCAGTTTTTTATCATTCCTAATTCGAGTGCTTCTCATTTTATGGCTCAATTATATTAAATTGAATATAATTTGTCAAGTTATTTATCACAATTATTTTTATTTTGTTGTTTTTTTATTCGTTTATCTTTATTTTTATGCACAAGCTTGTACACAAAACCAGATTTTATCTTAACAACCCCAAACGGACACAATTCCTGACAGCAATAACACCTAATACATTTTTGGTAATCTATTTTAGCATACTTACCCCCCTTTTTGCGCTCTGTCATTGTTATTGCTTTCATAGGGCAATGGTCGTGGCATTTATTACACCCCTTACAATTCTTTTTAGGTATAACTGGGCGTTGGGTCATTAATTTATGAACAGTTGGCTGTAAAAATTTAGGAACAATATTAGTAAATGGTGTAAAGTTATCTGGTTTAGGTACATCATATTTTTCTTTCACAAATTTACTAACCTCATCACCTAAAACTTCAATATCAAAATTTTCATTTAAATAACCACGTTCTATACCTATTGCGTTTGTTGGCATATCTTTAGGGTCTATATTCATCATCTTACAACCAACAACATCTACTGCCAATGGATTTTCACTTGCAATAATTGCCCCAACAGAAATTGGTGTTCCGTGACTAGGACCTGCCCCTTCCATTCCCATTATAGCATCTGATATAGAAAGTGCAATTTTTCCATTAAATAAATCCCAAATATCATATAAAAAATGAGAAAAAACATCTAATGTAGTAAATTTTACGTGCATCTCTACTTTTTCAAGCCCAGGAATTGCCCCGAACATATTTTTAACAGCATTAGTAAAACCTGTAAAACCGTGGCTTTTTAATTTACACAAGTTAAAAATAACATCTACTTTATCTAAAGCTGATAAAACTGTAATCTGCTTGCCTATTTTACCTTCTGCAAAATCGTGAACATAAACACCATAATCATCATTTATTTTAGCACCAGTGCGTTCGGCAACATTATTCATTTGCGATGCTTTTAAAATACCGCTTAAATATGCCGCATTGTATGGCCCACCAGGGCTATCTAAAATAACACACTTACCACCAACAGAATGCACTAATTTTACAACAGCTTCTACCACTGCTGGGTGTGTGGTTACACATTTTTCTGGCACTGCCCTTGTTACCAAATTAACTTTTAAGGCAACCGTTTGCCCTTCTTTTACAAATTTATCTATTCCACCAATTAAATCTATTGCATTTTTAACTGCATTATCTACTAATTCTTGTTCATAACTTCTACACTCAATTACCGAAACTTTATTTTCCATTCCATACCGCCCCATATTTAATATAAGTTAAGTTTTGCAAATTTAAAATTTTTTGTCAATCAAATTAAACTTTTATTTGATATTTTTTTAATTTTAATATATACTTAATTTAGTTTTTAAATATAAAGGAGCAAATAATGAAAATTTGGGCACAAATTCATAAAGGCGAAAAAATGATTACAAGTTATTTATACGAAGTAAAAGAAAAATTTAATATTGAAAATTTTGAACAATATTTAACAGAAATTTGCGAACATTTAGATATGCCAAGACCAATAACATTACGCACTCACCTAAAACATTTTTCAGAATTTAACAACGCCGTATATAAGCCAATAGATTTTATTGAAAGTGTGGATTTTAACAGATTTGTTTTGGAGGCTGTTGCAGATGATGAATAACCCTAAATTTAAAAAATTAGATGAAGGTTTTATATGTAAAGTATGTGGCGCAAAAGTAGAGCCGCTTGGTTATACTTCTCGTGACCACTGCCCTTGTTGTTTGCACTCGATGCACATAGATATTTCTCCTGGCGACCGAGCAAACCCTTGTAAGGGCATTTTAAGACCAATTGGAATTGAAAATAATAATAAAAAAGGTATTGTTATATTATACCAATGCGAAAAGTGTAAGCAAACACATAAAAATAAATCTGCTAATGATGATAACTATGATGCAATTTTATCACTTTCAAACTACACATTTAACGACTATTTAAAAAAATTAAACAAGCAATAATTTTGCTTGTTTTTTATTTAAAAATGATAAAATATAAAACTCGTGAATATTTTTTAACTATTTTCACAAATTAAATATAAATAAATTTAAAGGAGCAAAAATGTTTAATTATGTTGCTTTTTTCATTTTGGTTTTTGGTGCAATAAATTGGTTTTGTATTGGCATTTTTCAGTTTGATTTAATTGCTGGAGTTTTTGGAAGCCAAGCAAATTTTATTAGTAGATTTTTATATGTTATTGTAGGCTTATGTGGTATTTGGTTAATGTTTTATTGTTTATTTAAAAAAGGAAATTTTAGTTTATCTTCAAAACCTGCACCTGCAAAGAAAAAAGTTAGTAAACAAAATAAAGAAGAAAAAAAGAAAGAGGCCTAAACCTCTCTTCTTATTTTCGGCGCACTCCTGTCTAAACACTTGAAGTGCCAATTCGTAAACCAGTTTTATTATTCTGCTGGAGCTTCTTTCAAAGCTTTTTCGTATTCTGCAAGAATAAGGTCGCGAATTTCTTCTCTGGTTTCTGTGTTCAAAGGATGAACAATGTCCTTGAA
>JAFTUZ010000104.1 GCA_017466005.1 Clostridia bacterium
CTTTCATTTTTAAGCCCATTTATAAGGGCTCTGTTTTTTGTTCCACTTACTAAATGATAATACTCTTCTTGTTCAATAATTTCATCAAAAAGTTTAAACGCCAAACTTCTTATTTGTGATTCATTTAAAGATTGATTTGTTGTTTGCTTAACAAAATTTTCAACCACTGCGTGCAAGATGTTTCCAATTTGTCTAGAATCCACATTGTTTACTTCTCGTTCTTTTAACTTTAAGCCATACTCTGCATAGTGCATAAATGGGCAACTAAAATAACTTTCTAGTTGTGAAACTTTTGTGCTATCTTTTGAAAAAAACAATTCTTGTGCATTATTTAAGTTGTTAATTATCATATCTTTGTGTTCTAAAACATCTAGTTGTTCTTCTAACCCACTTTTCCTCAAAAACTCTTTAGCAGATATAAGCACATTTTTACTAACGTTTTGCTGAACCAAACTTAACACCAAATTTTTAGGTGTTGCAAAATTAAAACATAATCTTGCCTCTTCACTACCAAACACAGTACTATCGTTTATAGTTTTTTCTATTGAAGCTACAGGTAATGCAGAATTTTTAAAAGTAAACATAACACCAAGTTCTTTTATCAAACTACTTGGCACCAAAGTTTCTTTACCTTGGTTTAGCGGAAAAGTTATACATAAATTTTTGCTAGTAATAAAATTTTGTAAAACAATCAATCGTGCTTTTTGGTTTAATTCTTCAACCGTTGGCGTAAGTGATAAATCTTGCATCATTTTTATTTCAGCATCTGAAATTATACCAACATCTTGAAGCAACGCCGGTAGTTTACCTTCATTAGCCCCCACAACAAAACTATATTTACAAGGTATAAAAACGCTAGATGCAACTTGCCCTACAAAAACACAATCTAAACACATTGGCAATGGCGAAATACTAGCAACACTAACAGCAGCATTCCAAAGGCTCATAAACTCTGTAAAATCAGTCTCTTTTATACCAATAATTTTGGTAATTTGCTCTAAAACACTATTTAATTTATTATAAGTTTGTTTTAACAAGTTTTCCTGCTTTAACTCGCCTTCTTCTAAAAATTGCAACGCTAAATTTTCTAATTTTTCTTCCATTAGTGTTTCTTGCATAAAAATAGAAATACCGTTTGCAAATTCAGAAACTGTTTTAGCATTTTCAAAATTTTTCTTTAATGTTACAACTGGCTGAATAATTTGAGGTTTTAATTTTTCAAACATTGCAAAGTCTGCATCGTTAAATTTATTATCTAGTGGATTTACCCACATAGCCCCATCTACCCCAAATTTTTTTGCTATGGTATCAAAAATTTCTTTTTGCTCGCTAGTTAAACCAGATAAGGCGTTAAATGCTAATTTCAAAACATCGTTAAGTAAAAAATTGTGTTTTATACACATAATTGCAGAATTTAAATATTTAAATCCTTCGGTTTTGCTTAATTCAAAATTTTTATCTAACCAAAAAGGAATATTATATTTAGAAAACTCTCTTTCAATAAGATTATCATATCCGTTAAAATCTGCACAAATTATATTAAAATCACTAAACCTTGCCCCATTGTGTGTAAGCCATAAAATTTTTTTAGCAACAAACTCTATCTCGTTACTTGCATTAGATGCACTTAAAATAATGGGTGCATTAGGCTGGCTTTCAATCTCTAATTTTTGTTTAGTTAAAGCAAACAAATTAGTTAAAATATGTTCATTTATTTTATCAAGTTTTTCTTCTGCTCTAATAACATTAGGCTCTACCTTTAAAGCACTACAAAGTTC
>JAFTUZ010000006.1 GCA_017466005.1 Clostridia bacterium
AAATAATTGTTCTTGATTCATACGCATATCTAATGGCGCATTATGCATATAAGAAAAACCACGTTCGGCAGTATCTATCTGATACGAACTTACGCCCAAATCTATTAAAATACCATCAAATTTTTCTATGTTATAAAACTCCATTGCTTCTTTAAAATTTTTAAAATCACAATGGTAAAATAAAACATTTTTGAATTCTTGCAAACGTTCTTTTGAGGTGTTTAATGCAATAGTATCTTTATCTAAACATAATAATTTACCGTTTTTTAGTTTTTTGGCAATCTCGTAAGAATGCCCGGCACCACCAACTGTACAATCTAAATATATTCCATCTTCTTTTATATTTAGCCCATCAATACACTCTTGTTTCATAACTGAATAATGATTAAATTCCATCTTCCACCTCGGCAAGTAATGTTAATTTACAATCCACTTGGTCGCAAGAAGTTAAATAATATGTAGCATCGTTGCGTTTTACTATATGTTTTGCCCTACATTGCTTTCCGTGTAAATGCCCATACACAACTATTGGCACTTTAAAATAATCAAGCAAATCGGTTACTTCACTACTATTAAGTTTTGAATTAAATGGCGGATAGTGGCACATTGCTATAACAAGGTCGTCTTCTTTTCTTTGCTTTTGCATATCCTGCAAACTTAATTCCATTCTTATAACTTCACGCTTATATATTTTTTCGTCTTCTTCCGTTTTAAAAGTAGTTTCGGGAACAGTCCACCCCCTTGTTCCGCAAATTAAAACTTTTCCAAAGCGCAAACAATCATTTTGAACCGCCTTTATATTTTCTGGTAAAGCCTGCCTTACTTGAGTAATACTTTTCCACCAATAATCGTGATTACCACGCAAAATTACTTTTTTACCAGGAAGTGTATCTATTAATTTTAAGTCTGGTAATGCCTCTTCCATATACATACCCCAACTTATATCACCAGCAATTAAAACAAGGTCGTTTTCAGAAACTTTACTTTTCCAATCTTGTGCTATTCTTTCAAAATGATCTTCCCAACCAGGACCAAAAATATCCATTGGTTTTTCAACTACTGTAGATAAATGTAAATCACTTATAGAAAATATTTTCATACCTATCCCCTTTTCTTATCAATATATTGTGCCATAAAATTAAAAAAAAAGCAAATTAAAGTTATAAAATATAAAAAGTAAATTAAATTTTTAGTTTTTTAAATTTATACTTTTACATAAAAAAATAAAAAACCACATTATAAATGTGGCTTTGTGTGGAGAATTTTATCTTTAAAAAATAGAGTTATTATTTGTATTTGTTGTAGTTACTGTTTGTGTTACGCCTGCTGTTGGGAAAAGTGGCAATTCAAAGAATCCTGCACAAACATCTTGAGAAAATTCCTGACAAGGTGGAATGTCGCAATAGCCATAACTTGGAACTAACATTTCAGATTCTGCAACAACTTTTATTATTAACATTACACACGCTTCTAACGTTAAGGTATTATCAGAATTAAATGTTCCTTGTGGAATTATTACACTAGCAACAGGTTCTATCTTGAAAGGAATTATTGATGGTTGTGGAACAAACAAAACAACATCTTGGTCTATGGTAATAACACCTTGTGCAACTCCTGGAACATCGTTAGCATCTACATATGTAATTTCTATTGGTATGTTTGCAGTTGCACTAACCCTTGCAAAATTAGGACGGTCGTCAAAACGATGAATACTAACATTTGTTAATGTTGGAGACAATGTTGAAGAACTTTGTCCTGAAACAAACGTTAATGGTGTTGCTGGGTTTGGTGGCGTAAAATCGGTTAATGAAATTGTTAAACTGCTAATGTGCTGTTGCTTTAAACACGCATCAAAAACTTTCTTAACTTGTAAACAAACTTTTTCGCATAATCCCTTTAAAGGGCTTCCCATTATAGGACCAGGCATGTTTTCTGTTCTTATTCCCGAAAAGAATGACATAGAAAACACCTCCATAAATTTTGACCCATACACAACATATTATGAATTTATAAAGTAATATGTGATAAAAAAATATGTAGTAAGTAATAAAAAACCCCTATATTTTCATATAAGAGTTTGTTTTTTATTTCTTTTTAATTAAATGACCTTGATTAGAACAATGGAACAAGTTTGTGTTTTTATCTTTAATAAGTTCTTTAACTTGGTCTTTTGCATATTGCAAATACTCTCTTGGAGTAAAACAATTTGGATTTTTAAATAAATACTCTCTAATAGAAGCCGTATAGCATACCCTAATATCTGTATCGTTATTAACTTTACAAACACCTAAAGAACATGCTTTTTCTATTAAACTTTCAGAAACACCCTTTGATTTTTGAATATCTCCGCCATATTTATTTATTATTTTTATATATTTTTTTGGAACATTAGAGGCACCATGTAGCACTATTGGTAAATCTGGCATAAGGCTTCTAATTTCGGATAAAATATCAAATTTTAAAGTTGGTGTTCCACTAAATTTAAATGCACCATGGCTTGTTCCTATGGCAATAGCCAAACTATCCACCCCAGTGCGTTTTACAAAATCTAATGCTTGCTCTGGGTCGGTGTAAATAGATTTACTAGATTTTACATCATCTTCTACACCAGCAAGTTTACCAAGTTCACCCTCCACCGCAACTTTGCGTTTGTGTGCATATTTAACCACTTCTTTTGTTAATGCAACATTTTCTTCATAAGGTAAGTAACTACCGTCTATCATAACAGAGTTAAACCCAACATCTATACATTCTTTAACTATATCAATATTTTTTCCATGGTCTAAATGCAAAGAAATTGGAATATCTGTATTTTCAAGTGCAGCATAAACAACATGCTTTAAATATGTTGGGGTTGCAAATTTTAAACCAGATTGACTTAAAGAAAGTATTACAGGAGCATCAGTTTCCTGACAACCATCTATAATTGCACGCATAACTTCTATACTACTAAAATTATACCCACCTATTGCATACCCATTTTTTAATGCGTGATGCAACATTTCTTTATGATTAAATAATTTATTTGCCATAAAACACCTCTATTTTTATTTACTTTAATTAAAATATCATAATAAAAACAATAAATCAAACAAAATAATTAAAAATTTTAAAAAGTTAATCATATTTGTTTGGAATTTAATTTGCTTTATTATATAATTATATATATTTAGAAATTGTACACACTAAATAAAAACAAGAGGTAAAAATATGATAACTTTTCTTATCAATATAAGTACACCAGCAAAAAACTTTTCTGCAAGGCATAAAGAATTTGTTAGTATGGTTAGCAAATATGAAAAAGATTTTGAAGTTATTTTTCTTGCAAAATCTGACTATGCAGATATTGATTGTTTTAAAGTATTGGCAAGCCAATTACCAAGGCATCACTTAATAGTGGTTAACAAAGCAAATAACGAAAATGAAAAAATTTTATTAGGAATATCCGCTTCCAACGGTCAGGACGTTCTGTTATCTACTTTAGACACTAAAATAGAAGTTGTAGAACAAATTTTAAAGAAACGCAAAGAAGGCTGTGAGTTAGTTTTTGTAAGAAAAAAACATAATAAATTTGTACGATTCTTTGAAAGTTTGGGGCTTGCTACATACAATTTAGGTTTAAGAATGATTGGACATAACAAAGATGCTTATTGTGAAACCAAAGTGCAGTTAATTGATGGCAGAGTTGCAAATTTAATTTGTGCTTCCCCTTCCGACAGTAAAGAATTAAGAATAACTAATAACTACAAACAACTTAAACAAGGTATTGTAGAAGATAAAGATGTTTATGAGCAACCACAAGCACTACCTAGCAAGCATAATGCAATGTTTTCTATTGGTTGGTGTTCATTATTTTATATTATAGCTTTCTTTTGTATGGCAATAATTTCTCCGTTCTTCCACAATTTTACTTACAGTTGGTGGATAATTATAGCACTACTTATTTGGATAGGTGCAGGAATTTTGGGTTTGGTATATTTATCTAAAATTTTATTCAAGCACAGAATTGATAAAGAAATTAGGATAAATGAAAATGGTGACCCTATAATTACAGTAACAGAAATTGTTAATTTTGGAGATACAGTATCTATAAATCCTGTTTTGTATGATATGCTTTTCCCAGAACAAGCACAAAAAGAACAAGAGGAAGAACCAACAGAAGAAACATTAACAAACGATACAACTAAAGATAAAAAAACTACTAAAACAAAAACTACAAAAAATAAAGAAAAAAATAAAAAAGAAACTAAAAAATCAAGCAAAACTTCTGCAACAAAGAAAACCGAAAGTAAAACTAAAAGTAAAACAGAAGAAAAAGCAAAAGCAAGCAAATCTACTAGTACTAAAACTACTAAAACAAAAAGCACGAATGCTAATTCAACTAAAAATGCAAAAGCTAAAAGTGCAAAATAAACACTTGATTATCAATCTAGAAATTAAAAGGAATTTTATATGTTAGACTCAAGACTTAAAACATTAGCAAAATCATTAGTAAATTATTCCACAAAAGTAAAACAAGGTGATGTGTGTTTAATACAAGGTTACGATACCCCACCCGAATTTATTGCAGCAATAGTAGATGAAGTATGGGCAAAAGGAGGAAAACCATTTGTTAAAATATCAATTTCTAAAATTAATTCTCATTTAACACCACATTACACTGAAGAATACATTAAAGAAATGACCGAAATAAATGAGCATCTTTGGAACAAAATTCAAGTATATATTAGTGTAGATGGTTCTGATAATGCCTATAACGGAAGCAACGTACCTACACAAACAAAACAACTACTGGCAAGAATTTCTAACAAAAGATTTCACGAAATTACTGACGCAAACAATGTTAGATGGGTAATTTTGGAGTACCCTAACCCAACCCTTGCAAAAAATGCAAGAATGACAACCGAACAATTTGAAGATTTTTATTTACAAGTATGCAACACAGATTATGAAAAAATGAACAAAGCAATGCAACCACTTAAAGAACTTATGGAAAAAACAGACAAAGTTCATATAAAAAGCCCTACTACCGATTTAACTTTTTCTATAAAGGGTCAAACTGCTGTTCCTTGTGCTGGTGAGTGCAACATTCCAGATGGCGAAGTGTTTACAAGCCCAATTAAGGAAAGTGTAAACGGTACAGTTGAATTTAATGTTCCCTGCTCTGCTGGCGGTAAAGTTTTAGAAAAAATTAAATTTGAAGTTAAAGATGGTAAAATTATAAACTCAAACTCTACCGAAAAAGAAACATTAGATGGTTTATTAAATACAGATGATGGCGCAAGATATTTTGGTGAATTTGCTTTAGGTGTAAACCCATATGTAAAACAGCCAATGCTAGATACTTTGTGGGACGAAAAAATTAGTGGTTCTTTCCATATGGCATTTGGAACTTGCCTTCCAGATTCACCTAACGGAAACGAATCAGCTGTTCACTACGACTTAATTCAAATTCAAACACCAGAATATGGTGGTGGCGAAATTTGGTTTGATGATGTTTTAATCAGAAAAGATGGAATGTTTGTTTTACCAGAACTAGAAGGCTTGAATCCAGAAAATCTTAAATAACGCAACAATTTTGTTTAAAAACAAATTGAAATATAAAATAAATGGAGAAATATTATGAGTAAAATTAGAATTGGTATTAATGGATTTGGAAGAATTGGACGACTTGTAGCACGTGTTGCATCTATGGATAAAGATGTAGAACTTGTTGCTATAAACGACCCTTTTATGGATGCTGAATACGCAGCATATATGTTTAAATACGATACAGCACATCGTGAATTTAATGGCGATGTTTACGCTCAAAATAACAAACTAATTATAAACGGTTCTGCAATCAGTTTTTATTCAGAACGTGAACCTAATGCTATACCTTGGAAAGCAGATAAAATAGATATAGTAGTTGAAGCAAGTGGTAAATTTACAAAATATGACGACGCAAAACTACACTTACAAGGTGGTGCTAAACGTGTAGTAGTTACTGCCCCTGGCAAAGAAATGCCAACAATAGTTATGGGTGTTAATGAAGACACATACACAAGTGATATGCTTGTTGTATCTAATGCAAGTTGTACAACAAACTGCCTTGCTCCAATATTAAAAGTTTTAGATGATAATTTTGGAATTGAAGAAGGTTTAATGTCCACAATACACTCGGTTACTGCAACTCAATTAACAGTTGATGGACCAAGTAAAAAAGATTGGCGTGGCGGAAGGGCTGCTTTTAACAACATAATCCCATCTAGCACCGGGGCTGCTAAACTAATAGGTGTGGTAATCCCTCACCTTGCAGGAAAACTTACTGGTATGTCATTCCGTGTACCTACCGTAAATGTTTCGGCAGTAGATTTAACTGTTAAACTTAAAAAATCTACAACCTATGAAGAAATATGTAATGCTATGTATAAAGCAAGTAAAACTACCCTTAAAGGTATTTTAGGCTATACCGATGAACCACTTGTTTCTAGCGATTTTAATGGCGATTGCCGTTCATCTATATTTGATGCAAAAGCAGGAATTATGCTTAACGAAAACTTTGTTAAAGTAGTTTCTTGGTACGATAACGAATGGGGCTACTCTAACCGAGTTGTAGACCTTGTAAAACACATAGCTAACACAAAATAAGGAGAAAATATGCGCTGTCCTAAATGCGGAGCAAATATAAAAAAATATCAAGACCGCTGTTCTAAATGCTTAACTAAAATATCACAAATAGAAAACGCATCTTTTAAAAAAGTAGCAGAAGCAAAATTAGAATACGAACCAGAAAAAATAGTTTATTCTACAATATTTCCAAAAGATTTATCCAGAAAAAAAACAATGCTTTTTTGCATATTTTTAGGCTGGATGGGTGCACATTGCTACTATGTTAAAAGATATTTTAAAGCAATAGCTATAAGTGTTATGATGTTTGTATTTTTACTATTTAACGTGCCTATGGTTTATTATTTACAATTTGGTAGTGCCTGGATTTTTACCCCACTTGCAGAATGGGTAACAGTTTCTGGTGCGTATATTGTTTCTAGTACATTAGGTGCACTTGCCCTTATAATTTGGCTTATGGATATTTTACTTATTTGTACTAAAAGGTTTAAAGTTCCTGTTGTTTTGGAAGAATAAAATAAAAAATGCGTATTAAACGCATTTTTTTGTTTTAACATTGTATTAATAAAAATTATATGCTATAATTTATTTATATTTATATTAAAAGGAAAAACAATGAAAAAAACTGTAGTTGTAGGTATGAGTGGTGGTGTGGATTCTTCTGTTTCTGCCCTACTGTTAAAAGAACAAGGATATAATGTTATTGGGCTTTTTATGAAAAATTGGGAAGAAAAAGACCCTAATGGTGTGTGTACCAGCCAACAAGATTATGATGATGTTTGTAGGGTGTGTAGTAAAATTGGTATTCCCTACTATTCGGTAAATTTTGCAAAAGAATATGAAGAAAGAGTTTTTAAATACTTTTTAGAAAGTTATAAAAAAGGCAGAACACCTAATCCAGATGTGTTGTGTAATAGAGAAATTAAATTTGGTCCATTTTTAGAAAAAGCATTAATGTTGGGGGCTGATTATGTGGCAACTGGACATTACGCAAAAGTATATGAAAACAATGGCTTATTTTATTTGCAAAAAGCATTAGATAAAAATAAAGACCAAACATATTTTTTAAATCAACTTTCACAACATCAACTTTGCAGAACTATTTTCCCTATTGGTAATTTGCCAAAACCACAAGTGCGTGAAATTGCAAAACAAAATGATTTAATTACTGCAGACAAAAAAGATAGTACAGGTATTTGTTTTATTGGAGAACGTAATTTTAGGCAATTTTTACAAAACTACTTACCTACTAAAGAAGGAGATATAAAAACTTTAGAAGGAACTGTTATTGGAAAACATCAGGGTTTAATGTTCTACACATTAGGTCAGCGTAAAGGTTTGGGTATTGGTGGAGTTCATGATGGAACTGGCGAAGCTTGGTTTGTTGTTAAAAAGGACCTTGAAACAAACACATTATATGTAACCCAAGGCGAAGAAGACCCACTATTTTCAAACTCACTTATAGCAACAGGATATAACTGGATACCAGAAATTCCAAAATCTAAAGAATTTGAATGTTTTGCTAAATTTAGATATCGTCAAGAAGACCAAAAAGTATTAGTTAAAGTTAAAGATGATACCACAATAGATGTAGAATTTAAAGAACCACAGCGTGCTGTTACACCTGGCCAATTTGTTGTTTTATATGACGAAAACGAAAATTGTCTTGGTGGTGGCGAGATTGACCAAGTGTTTAAAAAGCAATAATTAAAATAGATGCAAAAAGCATCTATTTTTTAATATTAAACATATTGACAAATTTGCAGTTTTGTTATATCATTAAAACAAACTTTTTAAAAGGACTAAATTATGAAATACTTAAAAGATGTAAAAAAATCAAACACCGTTACTCTTCCTTTTGTTTATAAGGATTGTGACGATAATCAATTTAAACAAGCAGAAATAACAATTGACTTTAATAAACTTATCAACGCAAGACAAAGTTTTTATTTAAACGATTGTGAACACATAAAAGACGAAGTTATACAAAGTCGCCTTAACAATGAAGAACGTGTGTACAACAAAATATCTGAAACTAAAGCAGATAACTTTATTGTATATTTATACGATTCAGTTGACCCAGCAAATAACATACACGAACCAGATTGTGGTTGTGATTATGCTAAATTTAACCAAAACGCAGTTCGTAAAGTTGAATGCAAATTAAATCCATTTGCAGAAAATGCAATTATTCCATTTTTGCAATTAATATCTTATGACAACTATAAAGACATTGAACATTTAACAAAATTTGTAAATGAAAACAATTTGCTTGTTCCAAGCAACATAAAAGCAAACTGTAATATTCAAGTTCCTAAAAGTATGACATCAGATAATACTATTTTTAAAGATAAAAATAATCATTATTTATACCAAACATCATTTTGGGTTAATATGATTGCAAACTACAAACCAAAAAACAATGGTGAAGCAAAATTAAAAAATGCTTTAATTGATTGTTGCTATTTTGACTTGTCGGAACCTAAAAATATGAAACGTGAAATTAGAGAAGTTAAACACAATTTCTTTGGTTTCTATCAATACAACGACAAGCAATTACCTAAAGATGCTAAAAGTGTAATAAAAAGATTTTTCTCTGATGAAATAAAACAAGAAGAAATTAAAAAAGTTAAAACAAATAACAAAGCAAACGCCAATGCAGATTTCAATGCTTTATTAAATTGTTTGTGTACTACTTGTGATATAGCACACATAACAACAATTCAAAAAGCTTTAAATAAAAAAGATGATGGTAAATTAGATGCTGGTTCAACTGGCCTTAAAGATTTAGATGCTTGTATGTAAAAAACACCCCTAAATATGGGGTGTTTTTATTATTTAATTACTATTATGCAACCGCATAGTATATTGTTTTTGCGAATAATTAAGGCTGTATATAGCCCTTTTTTAAACATTTATACTTTATAACAAAAAAAGTGCTTTAAGCACTTTTTTATTATGAATTTATAATACTTTTGATTTCCATAAGTTGGTCAAAACTTAAAAGTTCTATTTTACGTTTAGCATCTGCATATGCAAGTTTTAAAATTTCAGGGTAATCACCGGCTTCACCTTTGTTAACCATTATTTCTGCAAGTGCAATTAATTCTT